>JBQGCR010000264.1:0-1605 GCA_052038585.1 Kineosporiaceae bacterium | reverse complement strand
GCTCGGCGCCGACGCGGTCGAGTCGTCGGCGACGGCGCTCACCGTCGACGTCCCCGAGCCCGGGGACACCGCCGAGGCGACCGGCGGGATGTCGCGGACGACGGTGGTCCTCGTCGTCCTCGCCGTCCTGCTCCTGCTCGGCGCCGCCGCCGTCGCCTGGACGTGGCGCCGCCGCCGCGCCGTCGCCGACGGCGACGGGCAGTCCGGCCGCGGCGGCCCGGGCGGTCGCGGTGGTCCCGACGGTCCCGACGGTCCCGACGGGCCCGGCCACCCCGGGGGCCCGGCGGACCTCGCGGACGTCCCCGGCGGCAAGGTGGTCCGCGGCGAGGTCGTCGAGGGCGTCGTCGTCGACGGGCGCGTCGGCCCGGACACGCCGTCCGGGGCCGGACCTACGCCGCGAAGGTGACATGTGCCGCTGTCGTGTGACGGTCTGGTCAACCGGGCCTGCTCGGGCCCCGCGGCCCACTAGGGTCTCCAGCGATGCGGTTCGTCCCGCCGTCCTCGGCGGCGGGCGTTGTCCATGACGGCGGGGGAGACACGGAGGACATGACGGTGGGGCGGATGCCGGACTTTGTGGTCATCGGCGCGTACAAGTCCGGGACGACGTCGCTGGTCGACTACCTCGGCCGGCACGAGCAGGTCTTCATGCCCTGGCTCCAGGAGCCGAACTACTGGGCCTACGAGCAGGACCTGCCGCACGGCGGCCCGCGGCCCGAGGTCGACAGCCACAGCATCTACCGGCGGCACCGCGCCCGGACCCGCACGCAGTACGAGTCGCTGTTCGCCGACGCCCCGCCCGGGACGATCACCGGCGAGTGCTCGCCGGAGTACATGCGCTCGCCCTACGCGTGCAGGCGGATCCGCGAGGCGCTGCCCGACGTCAAGCTCCTCGCGATCGTGCGCAACCCGGTCGAGCGCGCGCACTCGGACTACCAGGCCTTCGTCCGGGACAGCCTCGAGCGCGAGTCCTTCGCCGCGGCGGTGCGCCGTCCCTACGGCACGGACCCCGGCAACCAGTACGTCGCGACCGGGTTCTACGGCGCCCAGCTCCAGCCCTACTTCGACACCTTCGGGTCGCAGAACATCAAGGTGATGCTCACCGAGGACCTCCAGCGCGACCAGGCCGGCACGATGCACGATGTGTTCGCCTTCCTCGGCGTCGACCCCGCGCGCTGGGAGCCGGACACCGACCTGCAGCGCAACGTCTCCGGCCGCCCGCGCAACCCCGTCGTCGCGACGGCGTACCGGCTGCGGCGGCGGCTGCGCCCGGTGCTCAAGCCGATCGTCCCGCCGGGGCTGCAGCGCCGCGCCGACAAGATCCTCGCCGCGGGGCTGGAGCGTGAGAAGGTCGACCCTGTCGTCCGCAAGGAGCTCGAGGAGGTCTACCGTGACGACGTGGCGCTGCTCGAGAAGCTGATCGGCCGGGACCTGTCCGCGTGGTTCTCCGCCTGACGGAGCGCCGCACGGCCCTGTTCGCCAGACCGACCGACCGTCGTTGAGAGGTAGCCGGATGCCGCTGGGGCCGAACTTCCTCGTCGTGGGAGCCGCGAAGGCCGGCACCACGTCGCGGGGGCACCACCTGCGCCCCCCCCCCCCCCTCTTCGG
>JBQGCR010000263.1:0-6559 GCA_052038585.1 Kineosporiaceae bacterium | reverse complement strand
GGACAGCCCGATGATGCAGACGGCGTCCCACTCCAGGCCCTTCGCCGCGTGGAGCGAGGCGAGCGTGACGCCCTCGACCGTCGGCGCGTGCTGCGCCGCCGCCCGCTCGTCGAGCTCGGCGACGAGGTCGGCGAGCCGGGCGCCGGGCCGCGCGGCGGCGAGCTCGTCGGCGAGGGCCGCGAGCGCCGCGAGGGACTCCCAGCGCTCGCGCACCGCCCCGCCGGACGCGGGCGGGGCGTCGCTCCACCCGGCCGCCCCGAGGACGGCGCGGGCCTCGGCCGGCATCGGCCGCTCGCCGTCGGACGCGCGGGCGGCGCCGCGCAGGAGCATGACCGCGTCGCGGACCTCCTTGCGCTGGAAGAACCGCTCGCCGCCGTGCAGGAGGTACGGGACGCCGGCCTCGGCGAGCGCCGACTCGACCGGCTCGGACTGGCTGTTCGTCCGGAAGAGGACGGCGACCTCGCTCGGCCGGGTGCCGGCGTCGAGCAGGCCGCGGACGGTCGCGGCGACGGCCTCGGCCTCCGCGACGTCGTCGTCGAAGGCCCGCAGGGTCGGCGCCGGACCGGACGGGCGCTGGGCGCGCAGCTCCAGGCGCGGCATCCGCCCCGTGCGCCCCGCGGCGGCGAGCAGCCCGTTCGCGAGCCCGACGACCTGCGGGGTCGACCGGTAGTCGCGCACGAGCCGGACGACGCGGACGCCCTCGTGCCGGCGCGGGAAGTCGAGCAGGTGGTCCGGCGTCGCCCCGGTGAAGGAGTAGATGGTCTGGCTCGGGTCGCCGACGACGCAGACCTCGTCGCGGTCGCCGAGCCACAGGTCGAGCAGCCGCTGCTGGAGGGCCGAGACGTCCTGGTACTCGTCGACGACGAAGTGCCGGTACTGCGCCCGCACCGCGGCGGCGACCTGCTCGTTCTCCTCGAGGATGCCGGTCGTCAGGAGCAGGACGTCCTCGAAGTCGACGACGCCCCGGTCGGTCTTGACCTGCTCGTAGACGTCGAGCACCCGGGCGACGGTCGGCAGCGGGAAGCCGCCCGGCTCGCCCCGCCCGGCCCGGGCCGCCGCGGCGGCGTAGGACTCGGGGGTGTGCAGGCTGACCTTGGCCCACTCGATCTCGGCCGCGAGGTCGCGCACCGCCGCGCGGTCGACCGACAGCCGCAGCCGGGCCGCGGCGTCCGCGACGAGCGGGGCCTTCTGGGGCGCGACCTGCGGCGGGGCGCCCCCGACCGCCTGCGGCCAGAAGTACGACAGCTGCCGCAGCGCCGCGGCGTGGAACGTGCGCGCCTGGACCCCGCCCACGCCGAGCGCCCGCAGCCGCCCGCGCATCTCCCCCGCCGCGCGGGCGGTGAACGTCACGGCGAGCACGTGCTGCGGCACGTAGACCCCGCAGAGCACCCCGTAGGCGATCCGGTGCGTGATGGCCCGCGTCTTGCCCGTCCCCGCGCCGGCGAGGACGCACACCGGGCCGCGGACGGCCTGCGCCACCTCGCGCTGCTCGGGGTCGAGCGCGTCGAGGACGGCGTCGGCCGCGGACGGCGCGGGAGACAGGGCGGGGGTGCCGGGACCACTCATCGCCCCCATCCTCCCAAGCCGCCCGGGGCCGCGGCGACCGGCAAGGCCGGCCCTGTGGACGACGGCCCCCGGGACGGGCCTGTGGAGGGCGGGACGACCAGCCGCGGGACGGCCGGGGGAAGATGCACCCCGGCGCGGGCGTTCACGCCCACGACAGCGACCGACCCGACGAAGGAGCGACATGCAGGCCCCGGCCCCCGGCACCGTGACGATGTTCTCGACGACCTGGTGCGGCTACTGCCGCCGGCTCAAGACGCAGCTCGACCGCGAGGGCATCGCCTACTCCGAGGTGAACATCGAGGAGACGCCGGACGCCGCGGAGTTCGTCATGCAGGTCAACGGCGGCAACCAGACCGTCCCGACGCTGCTCTTCCCGGACGGCTCGTCCGCGACGAACCCCTCGCTCGCCGAGGTCAAGACGCGCCTGTCCGTCTGACCGCACGCGACACCCTGAGTCCCGCGGCACCTCCCGAGGGCGTCCGGCCGAGCGCGCCGGACGCCCGCGCCGCCTACCTCGCCGACCTCGCGACCGCGACGGCGACGGCGTCCGGGCGGGTGCGCCTCGCCGTCGACGGGCCGGTCCCCGCGGACGCCGCCGCGCTCGCGGACGCCGTCGCCGCGGCCCTGGCCGCCCGGCCCGTGCCGGTCGCGCGGATCCGGGCCGAGCACTGGCTGCGCGCCCGCTCGCTGCGCCTCGAGCACGGCCCGGCCGACCCGCAGGCCTACCTCGAGGGCTGGTACGACGTCCACGCCCTGCGCCGCGAGGTCCTCGACCCGCTCGGCGACGCGACGCCCGGCCAGGCCGCCGGGTACCTGCCCCGGCTGCGCGACGCGGCGACCGACCGCTCGTTCCGGGACCCGCGGGCGGACGCCCCGGCCGGCACCGTCGCCGTCCTCGACGTCCCCTTCCTCGCGCGGTGGGAGACCCGGGACGCCGTCGACGTCCACGTCCTGCTCGACGTCTCGCCCGCGGCCCGCGCCCGGCGCGTCCCGCCGGACGACGCCGCCCGGGTGCTGTCGGCGTGGCAGGACTACCTCGACTGGTTCTCCCCCGCCGACGCGGCGGCCGTCGTCGTCCGGCACGACCGGCCGACCCACCCGGCGCTGCTGCGGGGCTGAGCCCGGCCGGCTACCGCCAGGCGTCCTCGGCGGCGATCGGCCCGCCGTACCAGTCCTCGATGAGCCGGCGGGCGATCGACACCGCCGGCGGCAGGAGCAGCTCGCCGGTGGCGACGTCGAGGGCGAGTTCCTCGCGGCTCCACCACTGCGCCTGCTCGAGCTCGACGGCGTCGACGACGATCTCCCGGCTCACCGCGCGCGCCGTGAAGCCGAGCATGAGCGAGGCCGGGAACGGCCAGGGCTGGCTGCCGAGGTAGGTCACCTCGCCGACGACGACGCCGGCCTCCTCGAGCACCTCCCGGCGCACGGCCGCCTCGAGCGACTCCCCGGCCTCGACGAAGCCGGCGAGGGTCGAGAACCGCTTCGGCGGCCACACCGTCTGCCGGCCGAGGAGGATCCGGTCGTCGTCCCCGACGACCGCCATGATCACCGCGGCGTCCGTGCGGGGGACGTGCTCGGCGCCGCACGCGGGGCAGTGCCGGGTCCAGCCGGACGACGCCGGCTGCGTCGGCTCCCCGCAGCGCGCGCAGCGCGGGTGGAGCCGGTGCCAGTTCGTCAGGGCGACGGCGGTCGTGAGCAGCCCGGCACCGGTGTCGTCGAGCAGCGAGCCGACCTCGCGCAGCCCGGCCCAGCCGGGGTCGCCGTCCGTCGCGGCGTCGGCCGGGCCGGCGAGCAGGACGTACGGGACGCCGTCCTGCTCGCCGAGGAAGACGCCCAGCTCGTCGGCGCGGGCCGGCCGCGGGCCGGACAGCACCAGGCGCGGCGCGCGGTCGGCGTCGGCGACGGGCGCGCGGTCGCCGCGCAGCTCGAGCACCCGGGTCCCGGGCCGGTCGAGGAGGGTCTCCAGCAGGCCGGGCTCGCCCCGGCGGTGGGCGGCCCGGTCGAGCGTGGAACGCGACAGCGACAGGTTGTCCAGGGCCACGCCGTCACCCTAGGGGGCCGGTCGGGCGAGCCGCAGGTCGACGGTGACGGCCCGGTGGTCGCTGACCCCGAGCCGGTGGGTGCGGGCGGTCGAGGACGCGACGGCGTGGCCCGGCGAGACGAGGACGTGGTCGAGCTGGACCCGGGGCGCCGGGGCGGGGAACGTCGGCGCCGACGACAGCGGCGCCCAGCCGGTGAGCCGGGCCGGCAGGCGGCCGGGCAGGTTGAGGTCGCCGAGCAGCACGCGCGGCCCGGGCAGCCGCTCGAGCCAGCGCCGGGCCCGGCGCAGCTGGCGGACGTTGACCCCCGGGACGAACGACAGGTGCGTGCACGCCACCGTCACCCCCTCGAGCTCGGCGGCGACGACGGCCCGTGGCTCGTCGGGCAGCCAGAGCACCCGGACCGGCCGGCCCGGCAGCGGCAGCGGGAACCGGCCCGGCGCCGGGTCGAGGTGCAGGACGTGCCAGGCCCGCACCGGACGCCGCGAGACGAGCGCGATCCCGTACGACGGGCCGTCGTGGCCGTCGACGTGCCGGCCGTCGGTCCACCCCGCCTCGCCGGGCGTGCCGTGGACGAGGTCGACGTAGCGGTGGTCGACCGCCCGCAGCGCCTGCGCCGCGAGGGCCGCCTGGTCGGTCCCGCCCGAGCGGGGCTGGTGCCGGTCGACCTCCTGGAGCGCGACGACGTCGGCGTCGAGGGAGGCGACGGCCGCGGTGAGCGCCGCGGTGTCGACCCGCCCGGCCGCCTCGGCGTCCAGCGACCGGCCGGAGAGCAGGTTGAAGGTCGCCAGCCGCACGGACGTCACGCGGTCACCTCATCACGTGGCGATCACCAGGGCGAGCCGGCGACGCCGTCCTCGAGCGTCTGGAGCATGACGACGGCGTCCCCGACGACGTCGTCGTCGTCCTGGGCGACGCCGTGCAGGAGCCAGCGCGCGACGGCGAGCTCACCGGACAGGCGCGCCCGGCGGGCGAGCGCGGCGTCCGGCACCTCCCGGCGGCCGAGGGCGTAGGCCTCGACGACGGACTCCAGCGCGTCGGCGTCCGCCCCGACGGCGAGCCACGCGAGGTCGTCCGCGGGGTCGGCCACGCGGGCCTCGGCCCAGTCGGCGACGCCGCTGATCCGGTCGCCGTCGACGAGCACGCTGTCCGGGGCGAGGTCCCCGTGCACGGGGCACGGGACGAACTTCCACGCCCCGACCTCCTCGAGCGCCTTCTCCCACCGGCCGAGCAGGCCCGGCGGGACCTTGCCGGTCGCCGCGGCCCGGTCGACCTCGGAGAGCCGGCGCTGGCGGTACTCGTCGGCGTCGTAGACGGGCATCCCCGCCTCCTCGACGACCCGCACCGGCAGGTCGTGGATCGCCGCGATCGCCCGGCCGAGCGCCGCCGCGAGGCCCGGCCCCGGCGTGAGCGCCGCCGGGTCGAGCGGGGTCCCGGTCATGGCCCGGGAGACGACGGCGTGGCCGCCGCCGGGGACGGTGGCGGTGCCGGCGACGTCGGGCGTCGCGAAGGGCAGCCAGCCGCCGAGGCTGCGCAGCAGCCGGGCCTCGGCGTCGAGCCGGGCCCCGGCCACGGGGGTGCGCGGCGCCGGGTCGAGCCTCCGGCGCTGGAGGCGGTGCTCGAGGAGCGCGGCGTCGACGTCGTCGCGCGCCGTGGGGGCCGCGCGGACGCCGACGGGCTCGAGGCCCTTGACGGCGGCGTCCGCCAGGGCGGCGAGGGCGAGCGGGGAACGCGGGACGGCGTCTGGCACGAACCCCACCGTACGGGGTCGTCCCGACCCCGGGGTCGGCGTGGTGCCACACTCGGCGGGTGAGCGTCACGTCCGCGCTGCTGTCCTTCGCCGTCGTCGCGGCCCTGCTCACCGTGACCCCCGGCCTCGACACCGCGCTCGTGCTGCGGGCGACGCTGCGCGAGGGTCGGCGGGTCGCGGCGGCCACCGCCCTCGGGGTCAACGCGGGGGTGCTCGCGTGGGGTCTCCTCGCGGCGGTCGGGGTGTCCGCGCTGCTGCTGGCCTCGCAGACGGCGTTCACCGTGGTGCGCCTCGTCGGGGCGGCCTACCTCGTCTGGCTCGGGGTCGGCCTGTGGCGCACGGCGCTGCGCGGCGGGTCCCACGCCCTCGCCGACGGCGCCGGGACGCGGGGCGGGGCGCTCGCCGGCTTCCGGCGCGGCCTCGTGACGAACCTGCTCAACCCCAAGGTCGGCGCGTTCTACGTCGCCGTCATCCCGCAGTTCCTGCCCGACGGCGTGCCGCACGCGCTCATGGGGGTGCTCCTCGCGCTCGTGCACAACGCCCTCGGGCTCGTGTGGTTCGCCCTCGTCGTCCTGGCCGCCGGGCGGGTGCGGGGCTACCTGTCGGGCCGGCGCGGCGCCCGCGCCGTCGACGGGGTCACCGGCACCGCGCTCGTCGGTCTCGGCGTGCGGCTGGCCCTCACCCGCTGACGGCGGCGTCGACGAGCCGCTCCAGTCCGTCGCCGTCGAGCAGGTCGACGGGGCGCACCGTCTCCCCCGAGGCGGCGTAGAAGAACGCCGCGCCGACCCGGTCGACGCCGACCCCGAGCAGCCGGGCCCACGCCAGCCGGTAGACGGCGAGCTGGACGGCCCGGGCCGCGGCGTCGGCGGCGGCGCGCGGCGCGGCACCGGTCTTCCAGTCGACGACGTCCCAGGCGGGCAGGCCGTCGCCGCGGTCGACGGCGAAGACGGCGTCGATCCGGCCCCGGACGACGAGGTCCCCGACCGGGGTCTCGACGGGCACCTCGACCGCCTCGGGCGACCGGTGCGCCCACTCGCTCGCGAGGAACCGGGCCTGGAGCGCGGCGAGGTCGGCGTCGTCCCCCGCCTCGTCCGCGGACCCGGGCAGCGCGGCGGCGGCGCCCGGCGCGGCCGCGGGGCCGCGCGGCTGGAGCCCGGGGGGGGAGGGGCGGGCGCGGGGCCGGGGCGGGGGCGGCGGGGGGGGC
>JBQGCR010000262.1:0-3405 GCA_052038585.1 Kineosporiaceae bacterium | reverse complement strand
CGGTCGACGTCGCCCGCCAGCGGGGTGCCGGCGAACGTGTCGGGCAGGTAGGCGTACGCGGCGACCGCGCAGAGCACGGCGGCGACGACGGCGGAGATGTAGAACCCGCGGTTGATCGCGACGAGGCCGCCCTCGCCCGGGCGGGGCTTGGTGACGTAGACGCCGAGGACGGCGGTCAGCGCGCCGATCGCCGGGACGATGAGCGGGAAGACGAGGCCGGGCTCGCCGACCGCGGCCTTCCCGAGGATGAGGGCGGCGACGAGCATGACCGCGTAGGACTCGAAGAGGTCCGCGGCCATGCCCGCGCAGTCGCCGACGTTGTCGCCGACGTTGTCGGCGATCGTCGCGGCGTTGCGCGGGTCGTCCTCGGGGATGCCCTGCTCGACCTTGCCGACGAGGTCGGCGCCGACGTCGGCGGCCTTGGTGAAGATGCCGCCGCCGACCCGCATGAACATCGCGAGCAGCGCCGCGCCGAAGCCGAAGCCCTCCAGGACGGCCGGGGCGTCGCCCCGGTAGAGGAGGACGACGATGCTCGCGCCGAGCAGGCCGAGGCCGACGGTCGCCATGCCGACGGTCCCGCCGGTGCGGAAGGCGATCCGCATGCCCTCGTCCCGGCCGTTCGCCTGCCGGGCCGCGGCCGCGACCCGCAGGTTCGCCCGCGTGGCGAGCCACATGCCGAGGTAGCCGATCGTCGCGGAGAAGACCGCGCCGACGACGAAGAAGATGCTGCGGCCCACCCGGATCTCGCCGGAGCCGGGCAGCAGGAACAGCAGGCCGAAGACGAGGACGACGAACACCGCGAGCGTCCGGAACTGCCGGTTGAGGTACGCCGACGCGCCTTCCTGCACAGCCAGGGCGATGGTCTTCATGTTCTCGGTGCCCTCGTCGGCGGCGAGCACCTGGCTGCGGAAGAGCATCGCCATCGCGAGCGCGACGAGCGCGATGACGGCGACGACCAGCACGAGGGTGTAGTTGCCGCCGGAGAGGGTCACCCCCTCCACCTCGGCAGCAAGGATGGTGGTCCCGGGCATCCGTCCTCCTCGACGTTATGCGCGAAACCGCGCCGCGCAGGGGCGCGACGGCGCGGGTACTCCACGAGACGGGCCCGGCGAGGTGGTCGACGTGCGACGTACATCACTTCGCCGGACGCGCCGGAGTCTACGGAACGTCACCCTTCGGCAGAAGACACCCCGCCGTGTGACGTCGGCGACCGCCAGTCCCAGACGAGCCGGACGGCACCCTCCGGCCCCTGCGGCGCCGAGGCGACCTCGACGGAGTCGGCGAGCCCGCGCACGAGCGCGAGGCTCACGTCCTCGTCGTCGAGGGCGACCTGCCCGGCACCGTCCGTGACGACGACGGTGAGGAGACCGGCGTCGTCGGTGATGGAGAGCTCGACGTGGTGCGGGGCGTCCGCGCCGGCGGCCGCGGGCTCGAGGCAGCGCCGCACGGCCCGGGCGCAGACCTCGCCGACGGCGAGCCGGACCTCGTCGAGGTCCTCCTCGAACGCGCCGGTGCGCCGGGCGACGGCCACGGCGACGAGCCGGGCGGCCCGGACGTGCACGGGCCGCGGCGCGAAGCGCAGGGTCACCGCCCCGGGCGCCTGCGCGCCGGGCGGTGCCGGGGCGGGCTGCGTGCTCATGCGCAGATCATGCCCGACCCGGCCGCCGGGAGGCGGTCGGGCCGGGTCGGCCGCCTCCCGAGACCCGCTCCTGCGCGGCCGGCCTCAGCCGGCGGTCCCGTCGGCGCCGGAGTCCGCTGCCTCGAGCGCCTCCTCGAGCGTCGCGTGGATCGGGAAGACCTTCGTCAGGCCCGTGATCCGGAAGACCTTGAGGATCTTCTCCTGCGAGCACACGAGGCGCAGGGTCCCGTCGTGGGACCGCACCCGCTTGAGGCCGCCCACGAGGACACCCAGGCCGGTGGAGTCGAGGAACTCCACCCCACCCATGTCGACCACGAGGTCGTACTGGCCGGCAGCCACCAGCTCGTTGAGTCGCTCCCGGAGGCTCGGCGCCGTGTAGACGTCGATCTCCCCGTTCACCGTGATGACGGTGCGCGTACCTTCCTGGCGGCTCGTCACCGACAGCTCCACGACCCCTCCTGACGTCGCCGCGCAGCCTGTCCGGCTGCATCTCTCCCGGGCATTCAACCACCCGTGCCCGGTGGGGCCACCCGAGCGGAGGTCCCGGCCGGTGCGCGGGGGACACTGGGTCCGTGGACGCGGCAGCCCGGCTCGTGCGGTCCGGGCGGCTCGCCGACCGGGTCCGGCACGTCGAGACCCTGGCCCCGCGGGCCGGGCGCACGGCCGCGTGGCCGGACTGGGCGGACCCCGCCCTCGTCGCCGCCTGGGGGCGGCTCGGCGTGGCCCGGCCGTGGGCGCACCAGGTCGAGGCCGCGCAGGCCGCGCACGCCGGCCGTGACGTCGTCGTCGCGACCGGGACGGCGTCCGGGAAGTCGCTGGCCTACCTGCTCCCCGTGCTCACCGACCTCGCCGCCGGGGCCCGGGCCGCGAGCGGGCGGGGCGCGACCGCGCTGTACCTGTCGCCGACCAAGGCGCTCGCCGGCGACCAGCTCGCCGCCCTCGACGCCCTCGGCGAGGCCGTGTCCGCGTGCGGCGGGACGCCGGTGCGGGCGGCCACGTACGACGGCGACACCCCGGTCGACGACCGCCGCTGGGTCCGCGAGCACGCAGCCCTCGTCCTGACGAACCCGGACATGCTCCACCACGGCCTGCTGCCCGGCCACGAACGCTGGGGCGCGTTCTGGCGGGCGCTGCGCTACGTCGTCGTCGACGAGGCGCACGCCTACCGCGGCGTCTTCGGCTCGCACGTCGCGGCCGTGCTGCGCCGCCTGCGCCGCGTCGCCGCCCACCACGGGGCCGACCCGGTGTTCGTCCTCGCGTCCGCCACGGTCGCCCGCCCGGGGGTCGCCGCGGCGCGGCTCGTCGGGCGGGACGGCGTCGTCGAGGTGACCGGCGACGCGTCGCCCCGCGGCCGGACCGAGCTCGTCCTGTGGGAGCCGCCCCTGCTCGCCGGGTCCGCCGGCGAGCAGGGCGCCCCGCAGCGGCGCAGCGCCGTGTCGGAGACCGCCGAGCTGCTCGCCGACCTCGTCTGCGACGGCGTCCGGACCATCGCGTTCGTGCCGAGCCGGCGCGGCGCCGAGGTGGTCGCCGCGACCGCCCGCCGGCTCGTCGGGGAGGTGGACCCCGCTGCGGCGCAACGGGTCGCGCCGTACCGGGCGGGCTACCTCCCCGAGGACCGGCGCCGGCTCGAGGCGGACCTGCGCTCCGGGCGGCTGCTCGCCGTCGCCGCGACGAACGCGCTCGAGCTCGGCATCGACGTCGCCGGGCTCGACGCCGTCGTCGTCAGCGGCTGGCCGGGACGGCGGGCCTCGTTCTGGCAGCAGGCC
>JBQGCR010000261.1:0-3759 GCA_052038585.1 Kineosporiaceae bacterium | reverse complement strand
GGGTAGGCAGCCCCGCGTCGGCAGCCCGCGGCGCGGGTCTCGGCAGTACCGTCTGGCGCATGGTGAGCGGAGCCGAGGCGGTCGTCGCGCTCGTCGTCGCCGTCCTCGCCCTGGCCGTCGTCGGGCTGCTCGTCGCCCGGGCGACCGAGCGGCGGCGCGACCTCGGCACGTCCGCGGACCGCGCGACGTTCGCGATGCTCCACACGATCTCGCTCGCCGCGCCGCACCTGCGCGAGGGGCTCACCCCGACCGGCGCGAGCCGGGCCGCGCGTCACCTGCGCGCCCTGCTCGGCGTCTCGGCCGTCGCGCTCACCGACACCGGCTCCCTCCTGGCGTGGGACGGCGCGGGCGACCAGCACGCGGACGACGTCGTCGCCCACGCCGCGGAGGCCCTGCAGGGCGGCCGGACGACGGTCCTCGAGGCCCGCCGCGTGGCGTGCGACGACCCCGACTGCCCGATCCGGACGGCCGTCGTCGCGCCGGTCACGAGCGAGGACCGCGTCGTCGGGGCGCTCGTCGCCTACGGCCGGGAGACGACGGCGGCGCTCGTCCGGGCGACCGACGAGGTGGCCCGCTGGGTCAGCGGCCAGGTCGAGCTCGCCGAGCTCGACCGGCAGCGCACCCGGGCCATCGAGGCCGAGCTGCGGGCGCTGCGGGCGCAGATCAGCCCGCACTTCATCTACAACTCCCTCGCGGCGATCGCCTCCTTCGTGCGCACCGACCCGGTCCGCGCCCGCGAGCTGCTGCTCGAGTTCGCCGACTTCACCCGCTACGCCTTCCGCCGCGGCGGCGAGTTCACGACGCTGTCCGACGAGCTGCGCAACATCGAGCGCTACCTCGTCCTGGAGCAGGCACGCTTCGGCGAGCGGCTGCAGACCCGGCTCGTCATCGCCCCCGAGGTGCTCCAGGTGGCCGTCCCGTTCCTCGCCGTGCAGCCGCTCGTCGAGAACGCCGTCCGGCACGGTCTCGAGGGCAAGGACGGCGTCGGCCACGTGACGATCTGCGCCGAGGACGCCGGCGCCGAGGCGGTCATCTGGGTCGAGGACGACGGCGTCGGCGTCGAGCCCGAGCTCGTCCGCCGGGCGCTGGCCGGCGAGCGCGAGGCCGACGCCCGCGCGGGCGGCGGCAACTCGGTCGGCATGGGCAACGTCGACGCCCGGCTGCGGCAGGTCTTCGGCGACGAGTACGGCCTCGTCGTCGAGACCGCCCCGGGCGCCGGCACCAAGGTGTCGTTCCGGGTGCCGAAGTTCGCGCCCGGCGTGCGGGCCCGGTAGCCGGGCGTGAGCGGCCCGCCATGAGCAGGGACGTCCTCGCGGTCCACGTCGACCCCGACGGGGACGACGACGGCGGCGGCCGCCTCGCCCGGCTCGCCGAGCGGGTGCCCTCCTGGGCCCGGGTGACGGCGTGGGTGCTCGCCGCCGTCGTCGGGCTCGGCGCCGTCGCGGTGCTGCGCCCGTGGCAGGGCCCGGCCGAGGCCGCGCCGGACGGCCGCCGCTCCCCCACGCCGACGGCGGCCGACGACGTGCCCGTCGCGCCCGACGTCCGGGCCCGGATCGCCGTCCAGCTCGACCAGGGCGGCCCGCCCGTCGACCGGGTCCGCGGCACCCTGACGTTCGCCAACGACGGCGCGCAGCCGTGGCCGGTCGCGGCGGTCGAGGTGACCGGGCTGGGGACGGCGTTCGTCGGCGTCCCCGCCCGGGCCGTGGTCGCCCCCGGCGGGACCCTCGACCTGCCCGTCACCGTCATCGCCGACTGCGCCGTCGCGCGGGCCGGCGCCGTCCGGGTCGTCGTCACGCGGCCGGACGCCGCCGGCGTGCTCCGCGGCGTCCGGGTGGAGAACGCGGGGGCGGCGCGCGACCCCTACGCCGTCCTGGGCACCCTGTGCCCGCGCCCGACCCCGGGCCTGCACGTCACGGCGACCCTGGCGCGGCCCCGCCGGGACGGCTCGGTGCTCACCCGCCTGGTCAACACCGGGACCCGCAGCGCGCTCGTCACGCTGCGCGGGTCGTCGTCGTCGGCCGTGTCCCTCGCCGGCGACGTGCCGCTGCCGCTCGACCTCGCGCCGGGCGAGACGGCGCTCGTGAGGTTGACGGTCGTCGTCGGTCGCTGCGAGGGTGCCGACACGGCCGTCCCGGCGCTGGAGGTGCGGGCACCCGAGGGCTGGACGCAGGTCGAGGGCGCCTCGGGGTACTACGGCACCGTCGCGCTCGAGCAGGAGCTCGCCCGGGCCGCGCGGGCGGCGGTCGAGCAGACCTGCCGGTGACGTGAGGAGAAGGGGGACGCAGGATGGTCGGGCTGTCCGCAGCGCTCGCGTCGTGCACCGGCAACCACCGCACGTCGAACCAGGACTCGGCCGCGGCGTCCCCGCGGGTCGCGTTCGTCGCCGACGGCGTCGGCGGCCAGGCCGGGGGCGACATCGCCTCGTGGAGCCTGACCCACCACCTCGCCGCGCAGCTGCGCTCCGGAGCCCCGGAGGACCTGCTCCGCGTCCAGGCGGGTGCCTGCTGGCAGCTCGGCGCCCGAATCCGCTCGACGCCGGAGCTCGAGGGCATGTCGACGACGTTCACCGGGATCCTCGCCGTCGAGGACCGCGGTGACGGCGTCGACCGGCTCCTGCTCGCGCACGTCGGGGACTCGCGGGCCTACCGGCTGCGCGACGGCGTCCTGGAGCAGATGACCCGCGACGACTCCCTCGTCCAGCTGCTCGTCGACGCCGGGCACCTCGCCCCCGAGGAGGCGGCCGGCCACCCGCGGCGCAACGTCATCCTCGCCGCGCTCGGCGGCAGCGTCGACGACGCCGACGCCGTGACGCTCACCGAGGTCGACGCGCGACCGGGCGACCGCTGGCTCCTCGCGAGCGACGGGCTCACCGACTACGTGCCGCTCGCCGTCGTCGACCGGCACCTGCGCGCCTCCACCCCGCGGGTCGCCGCGGACGCCCTCGTCCTCGCCGGGCTCGGGCACGACGCGCGGGACAACGTCACCGTCGCCGTCGCCGACGTCGTCCGGGCCGGGTCCGGCGCCCCGCCGCGGCGCTCCTGGCAGTTCGCCGGCGCCGCGGCGGACCCGCGGCTGGGGTCGGTGCTCGACCTCGCGGCCCCGGCCTGAGGCGTCCGCGGCGAAGTCCTCGCCCTGCGGCGCGGCGGCCATTACTCTCCGGGGCATGGCCAGCGCCGGCCCCACGGGCTCCCCCGCCGCACCGACGGCCGCACTGCGCGCGCTCGTCGTCGACGACGAGGCGCCCGCGCTCTCCGAGCTCGCGTGGCTGCTCGGGCAGGACCCGCGCGTCGGCGTCATCCGGACCGCCTCGAGCGGGGCCGAGGCGCTCAAGGTGCTCGACGCCGAGCCGATCGACGTCGTCTTCTCCGACGTCCGGATGCCCGGGCTCGACGGGCTCGACCTCGCCCGGGTGCTCGCCCGGTTCACCCACCGGCCGCAGGTCGTCTTCGTCACCGCCTACGACCGGCACGCCATCGACGCGTTCGACCTGCGCGCGACGGACTACGTCATGAAGCCGGTGCGCGCCGAGCGGCTCGCCGAGGCCGTCCGGCGGGTCGTCGAGGCGCAGGCGCCGGCCCCGGCGGCCGACCCGGCGGCGGCCAAGGCCGAGGACGAGACGATCGCCGTCGAGCTCGGCGGCGTCACGCGCTTCGTCCAGCGCTCCCAGGTGCGCTACGTCGAGGCGCACGGCGACTACGCCCGGCTGCACACCGGCAGCAGCAGCCACCTCGTGCGGATCCCGCTGACGACGCTCGAGGA
>JBQGCR010000260.1:0-7922 GCA_052038585.1 Kineosporiaceae bacterium | reverse complement strand
GCGTTCCAGACGAACATGCTCGCGCTCAACGCGACGATCGAGGCCGCCCGGGCCGGCGAGCACGGCAAGGGCTTCGCCGTCGTCGCCTCCGAGGTCGGCAAGCTCGCCGAGCGCAGCCAGGTCGCCGCCCAGGAGATCGGCCAGCTCGCCGCGGACAGCGTCAAGACCGCCGAGCGGGCGGGCTCCCTGCTCGACGAGATCGTGCCGAGCATCCGGCGCACGTCCGACCTCGTCCAGGAGATCGCCGCCGCGTCGGCCGAGCAGGCCGCCGGCGTGGCGCAGGTGAACTCGGCGATGACGCAGATGAGCCAGACGACGCAGCAGAACGCCTCCTCGAGCGAGGAGCTCGCCGCGACGGCCGAGGAGATGTCCGGGCAGAGCGCCCAGCTCCTCGAGCTCATGCGGTTCTTCACCCTGCCGGCGGGCCTGGGCGGCGGGGCGGCGTCGTCCTTCGTCCAGCGCGCCGTCCCGGCGCAGTCCCGCCGCGACGTGCACGTCCCGGCGTTCGACACCTCCAAGTTCGACCGGTTCTGAGCGACCCGGCGCTGAAGGGACACGGCATGACCGACACGCTGGAGCGACCCGCCGTCGAGGGGGCGCTGCGCTACCTCACCGTCCGCCTCGGCAAGGAGGTGTTCGCCCTCGGGATCCTCGACATCACCGAGATCATCGAGTACCGCCACCTCACCGACGTGCCGATGATGCCGGCGTTCGTCCGCGGGGTGCTCAACCTGCGCGGCCGGGTGGTCCCCGTCGTCGACCTCGCCGCCCGGTTCGGCCGCGGCGTCACCGAGGTCGGCCGGCGGACGGCCATCGTCATCGTCGAGACGGCCGCCGCGGGCACCGCGGACGAGGACGGCGCGCGGCAGGACTTCGGGATCATCGTCGACGCGGTCAACGAGGTCGTCCACTTCGCGGGTGAGGACGTCGAGCCGCCGCCGGCGTTCGGCGCGGGCATCCGCGCGGACTTCATCAGCGGCATGGCCAAGCACCGGGGCGACTTCATCATCGTCCTCGACGTCGCCCGGGTGCTCTCGGTCGAGGAGATGGTGCTCCTCGGCCAGGCCTCCGCCGAGGGCCGTGCGGTCGCCGAGGCGCCGCCGGGCGAGGACACCTGACCGTGACCCCGCCCCCGCCACCCACGTCACCGGCCGCCGCTGCGCTCGACCAGCCGTGGCTCAGCCCCGCCGAGTTCGGCTGGATCCGGGACTTCCTGCGCCGCGAGAGCGGCATCGAGCTCAAGGAGGGCAAGCAGGCCCTCGTCGTCGGCCGCCTCACGCGGCGGCTGCGCCACCACGGCGACGAGACCTTCTCGCAGTACCTCCAGCGGCTCTCGCAGCCCGGCTCGCCGGAGGTGCGCATCGCCGTCGACCTCCTGACGACGAACGAGACGTACTTCTGGCGCGAGGAGAGCCACTTCGAGCTCCTCGCCGAGCTCGCCCGCGAGGCGAAGGCCCGCGGCGGCTCGGAGAAGTACCGGGTGTGGAGCGCCGCGAGCTCGTCGGGGGAGGAGGCGTACACCATCGCCATGACCCTCGCCGCCGAGCTCGGCACGGGCGTCGACGAGCCGCTGCACCGGGACTGGGAGGTGCTCGGCACCGACATCTCCAGCCGGGTCGTCGAGCGGGCCCGCAAGGGCGTCTACCCGATCGACGCGGCGGACAAGATCCCGCGGCGGCTGCTGCGCGCCTACTGCCTCAAGGGCCGCGACGAGTTCGACGGGTACCTCGCGGTGAGCCCCGTGCTGCGCCAGCGGGTGACGTTCCGCGAGGCGAACCTCGTCGAGCGGCTGCCGGAGATCGGGACGTTCGACGTCATCTTCCTGCGCAACGTCATGATCTACTTCGGCACGAGCACGAAGCAGTCGCTCGTCGCCGAGTGCGAGCGGCTCCTGCGGCCGGGCGGGTACCTGCTCGTCAGCCACTCCGAGACGCTCAACGGGCTCGGCTCGTCGCTGCGCCTCGTGCGGCCCTCGGTGTACCGCTCGGACCCGGCGTGACGGGGGCCCGGGGGTGATCGAGACGACGGCCGGCGCGGCGCCCGGCCGCGACCTGGTGCTCTACCCCGGGGACTTCGTCTTCGCGGAGGCGCCGACGCGCCTGCGCACCCTGCTCGGCTCCTGCGTGTCCGTCACGTGGTGGCACCCCGGCACCCGGCTCGGGGCGATGTGCCACTTCCTCGTGCCGCACCGCGCGCGCCGGGACGGGGCGGGCCAGGCCCTCGACGGCCGCTACGCCGACGAGGCCGTCGAGATGTTCCTGCGGCACGCCGGCCAGGCCGGGACGAGGCCGCAGGAGTGGGTCGTCAAGGTCTTCGGGGGCGGCTCGCAGTTCGCCTTCTCCGCGGGCCGGGACGACGTGTCGCTGCCCGACCGCAACGTCGAGGCCGCGTTCGACCTGCTCGCCCGGCACCGGATGTCGGTGTCGGCCCGCCACGTCGGCGGCTCCGGCCACCGGCAGGTGGTGTTCGACCTCGGCTCCGGGACCGTCTGGCTGCGGCACGAGAGCCGTGACGGCACCCCCGACAGACCCCAGGTGCGGCGCGAACCGCGCGCCCGCCACCGCGAGGAGGTACCGGCATGACCCTCGACGTCCTCGTCGTCGACGACTCCGCCGTCGTCCGTCAGGTCCTGCAGACGGTGCTCGCCGCCGACCGGCGGGTCACGTCCGTCCGCGTCGCGGCCGACCCCGTGCTCGCCATGCGCGCGATGAACGCGAAGTGGCCGGACGTCGTCGTCCTCGACGTCGAGATGCCGCAGATGGACGGGATCACGTTCCTGCGCAAGATCATGGGCGTACGCCCGACGCCCGTCGTCATCTGCTCGACGCTGACCCAGAAGGGCACGAAGACCTCGCTCGACGCCCTCGCCGCCGGCGCGGTCGCGATCATCACCAAGCCGACCGTCGGGCTGCGGGACTTCCTCCAGACCGAGGGGCACGAGATCGTCCAGGCCGTCCGGGACGCCGCGTCGTGCACGCCGAAGACCGCGGCCGGCGTCCAGCAGGTCACCGACGGCGGGGTCGTGCCGACGTGGAGCGCGACCGACCGAGGCGGCGCCCCGGCCGCCGCGATGGCCGTGACCACCGAGCGGATCGTCGCGCTCGGCACGTCGACGGGCGGGGCGACCGCCCTGGAGAGCGTGCTGCGCGCGCTGCCGCGCACCGCGCCGGGCCTCGTCGTCGTCCAGCACATGCCCGAGCGCTTCACCGCGGCCTTCGCCGACCGGCTCGACGGCGTCTGCGCGATCGAGGTGCGCGAGGCGGTGCACGGCGACCGCGTGCTCGCCGGGCGCGCGCTCATCGCCCCCGGCGGGCGGCACATGAGCGTGCACCGCGACGGCGCGCAGTACCGCGTGAAGATCGTCGACGGTCCACCGGTCAACCGGCACCGCCCGTCTGTCGATGTGCTCTTCAGGTCGGTCGCGGACAGCGCCGGCTCCAACGCGATGGGCGTGATCATGACCGGGATGGGTGACGACGGCGCGCGCGGCCTGCGGGCCATGCGCGACGCCGGTGCGGTGACCGTCGGGCAGGACGAGGCGACGTGCGTCGTCTACGGCATGCCCGGCGCGGCGGCCGCGATGGGGGCCGTCCAGCGCGAGGTGCCGCTGCACTCGATCGCGGGGACGATCACCGGCTACGGCGCGATGGCCGCGGTGGGGAGGGCGGGCTGATGACGCTGTCCCTGTGGGCGGCCCTCGGCGCGGCCGCCCTGCTCACGGGCCTCGGCGGCCTCGCCGGCGCCGCGCTGGGCCGGCGTTCCGCGGCCGGTGCGCCCGTTCCCGGCCCGGCCGCGACGGGTCCCGACGTCGCCGAGCGGCTCCGGGTCGTCAAGGAGTTCTCCGACAGCCTGCCCCCGGTGTGGGCGGCGCAGATCGAGTCCTGCCGGCAGCAGTCCGACGAGGCGGTCACCGAGCTCGTCGGCCGCTTCAGCGGGATCGTCGCCGAGCTCAACGTGCTCCTCGCGCCGTCGGAGGAGCTCGTCGTCACCCCCGACGCGATCGTCGGCACGAACCGGGAGCGGCTCGGCGCCGTCGTCGAGGTCCTCAGCGACGCGCTCGCCATGCGCGCGCAGTCGCTCGAGCAGCTGCGGGGCCTCGCCTCGCTCAACTCCGAGATGCAGGACATGACGAGCGAGGTCGCCCGGATCGCCGGGCAGACCCACCTCCTCGCGCTCAACGCCGCGATCGAGGCGGCGCGGGTCGGGGAGGCCGGCGCGGCGTTCGCCGTCGTCGCGTACGAGGTCCGCCAGCTCGCCGACGCCTCCGGCTCGACGGCGCAGCGGATCGCCGAGCGCGCCAAGGACGTCGGCGACGCGATCGAGTCGACGCTCGCCGCCGTCGAGGCGAGCGCGGCGATGGAGAGCCAGGCCGTCGAGGACGCCAACATCGGCGTCCAGGGCGTGCTCGAGGAGCTCGGGTCCGTCGTCGCCGGTCTCGACGAGAGCTCCCGGCGGCTGTCCCAGGCGGCGGTGGGCATCCGCGGGGAGGTGGAGCGCTCGATCACCCAGTTCCAGTTCCAGGACCGGGTGAGCCAGATCCTCGAGCACGTGCGGGAGTCGGTCAGCGCCGTCCCGCTCGTCCTCGACGCCCCCGAGGGCGTGGACCCGGTCCCGCCCTCGCTCGTCCTCGAGACCCTCGAGTCGAGCTACACGACCGCGGAGGAACGCGGCATCCACGGAAGCGACGACCCCGGTGGGGCGTCCAGCGAGATCACGTTCTTCTAGGAGCGGACACCATGGGCAAGACGATTCTCGTCGTCGACGACTCCGCCTCGGTGCGGCAGGTCGTCGGGATCGCGCTGCGCGGCGCGGGGTACGACGTCATCGAGGGGTGCGACGGCAAGGACGCCCTGACCAAGCTCGACGGGCGCAAGGTCAACCTCATCATCACCGACGTCAACATGCCGAACATGGACGGGATCACCTTCGTCAAGACGGTGAAGACCCTCCCGGCGTACAGGTTCACGCCGATCATCATGCTGACGACCGAGTCGCAGGAGTCGAAGAAGGCCGAGGGCCGGGCGGCGGGGGCGAAGGCCTGGGTCGTCAAGCCGTTCCAGCCGGCGCAGATGCTCGCCGCCGTCTCCACGCTGGTGCTCCCGTGAGCCCGGCGACGCGGCGCCGCACGAAGGCGGCGCCGCCGGCCGAGCCGGCCGGCGAGGCCGTCGTCCGGGTCGCCCTCGACGACGAGGTGACCATCGCCTCGGCGGAGCAGACGAAGGCGACGCTGCTCGGCGCGCTCGCGGGCGCGCGGCGGCTCGTGCTCGACCTGTCGTCGGTGGCCGAGCTGGACACGGCGGGGCTGCAGGTGCTCCTGCTCGTCGCGCGCGAGGCCGCGGCCGCGGGACGGGTCGTCGAGGTGGACGGGATGAGCGCCCCGGTGGCCGAGGTGCTGTCGCTGGCGAGGATCGGGACCGGGCTGGGCGTCACGGCGTCCCCGGCGCCACGGGATGCAGGGGAGGACGAGGCGTGAGCATCGAGGAGGAGCTGGCGTCGGCGCTGTCGACGCTCGTCGTCGAGGCGCGCGAGCTGCTCGGCGACATGGAGTCCCAGCTCCTGCAGCTGGAGCACGCCGACGACGGCGGGGAGACGGTCAACGCCGTCTTCCGCGCGGCGCACACGATCAAGGGCTCGGCGGGCCTGTTCGGCCTCGACCACGTCGTCGAGTTCACCCACGTCGTGGAGACCGTGCTCGACCGGGTGCGCGAGGACGAGGTGCCGGTGACGGCCGAGCTCGTCGGGGTGCTCCTGCCCTGCCGCGACCACATCGCCGACCTCGTCGAGTCCGTCGCCGACGGCGTCCTCACCCAGACCGACGCGCAGGACACGACGGGCGTCGCGCTGCTCGAGCGGCTCGCGCCGTACCTCGCCGCGGCCACCGCCGCGCCGGCGCCGGCCGAGGAGCCGGAGGAGCAGGCGGGCTGGTACACCGCGGTGGAACCCGTGGTGGACAACCGGTTCCACGTCAGCCTGCGCTTCGGCGAGGACTGCCTGCGCGGCGGCATGGACCCCCTCGCCTTCATCCGCTACCTCGGGACGACGGTCGAGGTCGTCGACCTGCTCACCGTCACCGGCACCCTGCCGGTGGCCGAGGACATGGACGCCGAGACCTGCTACCTCGGCTTCGAGCTGTCCGTCGTCACGCCGAACAGCGCCGACGACGTCGCGTCCGTCTTCGCGTTCGTCGCCGAGGAGTCCGACATCCGGGTGCTCGCGGCCGGCCAGGACCCGCAGGGGTTCGCCGACCTCGTCGCGTCCTACGGCGACGCCGGCGGCGCCGTCGCGGGCTTCCTCGAGGCGACCGGGGCCGTGCTGCCCGGCGGCACGGCGGTCCCCGCGCCGCGGGCCCCCGAGCCGGCGGAGAGCCTGGCGGCCGCGCCTGCCCCCGAGGCGGCGCCGGCGCCGGAGCCCCAGCCCGCACCGGCGGCCGAGCCCGCGCCCGAGGTGCAGGTCGAGCGCCGCACCGGCGAGCGGCGGGCCGCCCCGGCGAAGGTCGAGGGCGTCAAGGAGGCCCGGACGCTGCGCGTCGACGCGCCGCGCCTGGACCGCCTCATCGACGTCGTCGGCGAGCTCGTCATCGCCGGCGCCGCCGCGGGTCTGCGCGCGAGCCAGGCCGGCGACGACGCCCTGAACGAGGCTCTCGGCGACGTCATGCGGCTCGTCGAGGAGGTGCGCGACAGCGCGCTCCAGCTGCGGATGGTCCCGATCGGGACGACGTTCAGCCGCTTCCAGCGCGTCGTCCGCGACGTCGCCGCCGAGCTCGGCAAGGACATCGACCTCGTCGTCACCGGCGGGGACACCGAGGTGGACAAGGCGCTCGTCGAGCGGATCAGCGACCCGCTCATGCACCTCGTGCGCAACTCGGTCGACCACGGCATCGAGTCCGCCCAGGTGCGCCGCGAGCGCGGCAAGCCCGAGCGGGGGACGCTGCGGCTCAACGCCTTCCACGACTCGGGCAGCATCGTCATCGAGGTCGCGGACGACGGCGGCGGCATCGACGCCGCCAAGGTGCTCGCCAAGGGCGTCGAGCGCGGCATCGTCGAGCCGGGCGCGCAGCTGTCCGACCAGGAGATCTTCGCGCTCATCTTCGAGCCGGGCTTCTCCACCGCCGCCGAGGTCTCGAACATCAGCGGCCGAGGTGTCGGCATGGACGTCGTCAAGCGCAACGTCTCCTCGCTGCGCGGCACGATCGACGTCGAGTCGACGCCGGGCGCCGGCACGACGACGCGGATCCGGCTGCCGCTCACGCTGGCGATCATCGACGGCTTCCTCGTCGGGGTCGGCGGCGCGTCGTTCGTCGTCCCGCTCGACCGGGTCGTCGAGTGCGTCGAGCTGCCGGGCACGCTGCCGGGCCGCGACTGCTTCGACCTGCGCGGCCAGGTGCTGCCCGTCGTCCGGCTCCGGTCGCTGTTCAGCGTCGACGGCGAGCCGTCGCGGCGGGAGAGCGTCGTCGTCGTCGAGTACGCCGGCACCCGGACCGGGCTCGTCGTCGACGTCCTCGGCGGGGAGTTCCAGACGGTCATCAAGCCGCTCGGCGCGCTCTTCGAGCACGTCCGCGGCGTCGGCGGGGCGACGATCCTCGGCAACGGCCAGGTCGCGCTGATCATCGACGTCCCGGCCCTCGTCCGGCACCACGCGGACCGCCAGGCGCACTGACCGGCACACTGTCCGCGTGAGCGTCCTGGCGGCGGGCGCCGCCGGGGTGGCGGCCGGGCTGGGCGTCGCCGTGCCCCTCGGCGCCGTCGGCGTCCTGCTCGTCTCCGAGGGGATGCAGCGCGGCTGGTCGTCCGGGGCGCGGGCCGCCGCCGGCGTCGCGACCGTCGCCCTCGTGGACGCCGGCGTCGCCGCCGCGGCGGGCGCCGCCGTGACGGCGGCGCTGTCCGGCGTGCAGACGCCGGTGCGCCTCGTCGCCGCCGCGGTGC
>JBQGCR010000259.1:0-5557 GCA_052038585.1 Kineosporiaceae bacterium | reverse complement strand
GAGTTCGACGCCGCGATCGTCGACGAGCCCTGGTACACGGCGCGGTACTTGCCCGTCTGCGGGACGGTGAAGGTCGCCGTCCACGTGCCGTCGGCCGCGGTGATGATCGTGACCTTGACCTTGGCGAGCTTGGTCCCGGCCGCGTTGTGGACGTTGAGCACGATCGGGGCGGTGCCGATGCCGGCGCCGGTGACGTTGTTCGTCAGCCGCCCGCTCATCGTCAGCCGGGTGCCCGCCGCGACCGTCGTCGGCCCGGTGTACGTGATCGTCAGCTTGGTGAGCACCTTGGTCCGGACGGACGCCGTACCCGGCGCGCCGGCCCCGGCGGACGTCAGGGCCTGCACCGTCACCGTGTAGGGGCTGTCCGGCGTGAGCCCGGTCGCCTGCCAGGTCCGCGCCGTCGCCGCGAGGTCGGCGGACCTCGTCACGGGGCCGGACACGACGACGCGGTAGCCGGTGACCGTCAGCCCGCGGCTGTCCGTCGTCGGGTTCCAGTTCACCGTCGCGGAGTTCCCCGTGACCGTGGTGCTCGTGATGACCGGGGCGACGGCGAGGGCCGCCTTGGTGAACGTCGCCGTCGCCGGCTGGCTGTCGGCGTCGACGCCGTTGCTCGCCACGGCCGACACGGTGAGCGTGCCGTCGCGCAGGGCCAGGAGGTCGAGCGTCGTGCTCCACGCACCGGACGCCGAGGCGACGGCGGTGCCGGTGACCGTCGTCGTCCCGTCGGTGACGCGCAGGGCGACGCTGTTGTTCGCCTGGGCCGTGCCGGCGAAGGGCACCGCGCCGACGTTGGTCCCCGTCGCGGGGCCCGTCGTCGTGAGGACGGGCTTGGGTGCGGCGGTGGCCTTGAGCATCGTCGTCGTCGCGGGCCCGGCCGTGGAGCCGAGGACGGTCGACGCCGTCGCGCTCACGGTCAGCGTGCCGTCGGCCAGCGCCGACGTGTCGACCGTGGTGCTCCAGCGGCCGTCGGCGCCGACCGTCGTGCTCGCCGCGGCCGTCCGCGTCCCGTCGGAGACGGTGAGGGCGATCGCGTCGTCTGCACCGCCGGTGCCGGTGACGGGGACGGCGGCGCGGTTGACGACGTCGGCCGGGCCGGCGGAGGTGATCGTCGGCGCCGTCGCCACGGTCTTCTTCTGCACCGTCGTCGTCGACGCCGGACCGGTGCCCGAGACGTCGGTGGCGGTCGCCGTGAGCGTGAGGGGACCGTCGGCGAGCGCGGACGCGTCGAGCGTCGTCGACCACGCGCCCGTGGCGTCGGCGGTGGCGGCGCCGGTGCGGGTCGCGGTGCCGTCGGTGAGCGACAGGCTCACCGTGACGTCCGGGTCGCCGGTGCCGCCGAACGGCACGGCGGAGCGGTTCGCCGCCGTCACCGGCCCGGCCCGGGTGACACCCGGGGCGAGCGGGACGGTGCGCTTGTCGACGCTGACCGTCGTCGGCGTGCTGATCGCGCCGGCCGGGTTCGTCGAGACCGCGGTGAGGCTCAGGGTGCCGTCCCGCAGGGCCGACAGGTCCATCGTCGTCGACCAGGCGCCGGTCTCGTCGACCGTGGTCGAGGCGTTCGCCGTCGTCGTCCCGTCCGTCGCCGCCAGGGCGACGGTGTCGAACTGGGAGCCGGTGCCCTGCATGGGGACCGCACCCTTGTTCGTGAAGCGGACCGGCCCGGCGGAGCTGATGACCGGCGGCTTGGCGCCGACGAACTGGACGATGCGCGAGAACTCGCTCGTGTTCCTGTTCAGGTCCGTCGTCGTCGCCGAGACCACGGTGCCGCCGGGCAGCGGCGCGGCGGTGAGGTCGACGACGGCGGTGCCGCTCGCGTCGGCGGTGGCCGTCGCGAGGTAGCGCCTGCCCTGTCCGAAGGCGTTGACGCCGGTGTAGGTACCGGGCGCCTTGCCGGTGTCGAAGAGCTCGACGACGCACGACGCGCACGTCGAGACGGTGACCGACGTGCCGTCCGCGGAGATGCTGCGGATCGACGGCGCCTGGACGTTGCCCTGCACGTTCGGGTCGCCGGTCCCGCCGACGTTGGGGTTGTTCAGCGGCAGGAGGTCGATGCCGAGGCCGCCGTTGTCGTAGACCCGGTTCTGGGTGAAGGTGTTGCGCTCGGCCGGGATGACGAAGGTCGACGGCGGCTGGCTCGCCGTCGGCAGGACCTGGATGCCCTTGGCGTTGTAGGCGAACGTGTTGTTGCGGAACACGTTGTCGATGGCGCCCTGCTCGATGCGGGCGGCGAAGTCGAGGTTGCCGGCGGGCGTGCCGTCGGGGAACACCCCGAACCAGTTGTCGTGGATGTTGTTGTTGTTCTGGCCCTTGTCGACCTGCATGCCGCCGCCGACGTTGCCGACCACGACGTTGAAGGCGACCTCGGAGAAGCCGGCGTTCGGGGCGCACGGCTCGCAGGTCTTCTCGCCCTCGAGGCGCAGCCCCATCATCCCGTTGCCGGTGTAGGGCAGGAGCTTCGTCCCGGTGATGTCCGTGCCGACGAAGTTGCCGATGACGGCGTTGCGCCGGTTGAAGGGACCGTGCGAGACCTCGATGCCCTCCTGGACGTTGCCGGAGACGACGTTGTACTCGTTGGGCCGCAGCCCGCCGATGACGTTGTCCTTGCCGTTGTAGTTGATGTCGATGCCGTGGCTGTAGTTCGGGTTCGCCGCGGAGCCGTCCGGGGTGAGGCCGACGAGGTTGTTGCGCACCTGGTTGGCGTCGGACGTGCGGTTGCTGATGATGACGCCGCGGTGGGCGCAGCCGGAGATGACGTTGCGGTCGGCGAGGCTGACCGGCGTCGTCCCGTCGTAGGAGGCGGGGACGCCGATGCCGTTCTGGCTCGGCCCGGTGTCGAGCAGGACGCCGGCGGCGCCGCCGTTGACCGCGCCGGCGCCCCACGTGCCCCCCGCGTCGGTGCAGATGAAGTTGCCGACGATGCTGTTGCGGTCGGCGAGGTCCCCGTTGAGCCAGATCGCGGCCTTGAAGTCGAAGAGGGACAGGCCGCGGATCGTGTTGTTCGGCCCCGTGACGTAGAGCCCGTTGATCGAGGCCGCGCCGAGGCCCTTGAGCTGGATCATGAGCTTGGCGTTCGAGCCGAACTGGGCGGTGTTGGGCACCGCGCCGGGCTGGGTGTAGCCGTCGACCGTGATGCCGAGCGGGTTGGACATCTCCGCGCCGCGGGCCGTCATCTGGATCGTGAAGGGGCCGGTGCCGGGGATGGCGAACTCGACGCGTGCCGCGGTCGTCGCCCGGTTCGCCTCCTGGATCGCGGCGCGCAGCGTGCAGTCGCCGGCGGCGGTCGCGCAGACGCCGTTGAGGGCCCGGTCCGCGGCGTCGCCCGTGCTGTTGACGACGAAGACGGCGTCCGCGGCCCGGGCCGGGGCCGCCGCGACGCCGGCGAGGGCGGCCGCGGCGGTGAGGACGGCGACGCCGAGCCTGGCGAGCGGCCTGACGGCGGGGGACAGCAGTGGGCGCATGGGGGCCTTCCATGTGCGAGGGACGCGGCGTGGGCGGGCGAGCCCGGGTGGGGCAGGGGCCCGGCGCGGCCGGTCCCCCCGTGCATCCAATGTAGGGCGGGGCACCGACGACGACGGCCGCTTCGGCCGAACCGGCACGTGCGGCAGGTGGATTGCCCGCTTGATGGCGGTCACTCACGACGGTGCGGAGTCGGGCGTCGACGGGGTGTGAGCGGGGCCGGGGGGTAATTCGCTGTTCCGCCCCCACCTGTCCGGGGGCGGACGTACGCTCCCCGCGGGGGAGTCCAGTCCACGGGCCCCGGTCCACGCCGACGAAAGGCATCCTCATGTCTCGCCGACCCGCCCTCGCGGGGCTCGTCGCGGCCACGGTCGCCGCGCTGCTCGTGCCGCTCGCGCCGGCCTCGCCGGCCGCGGCGTCGCAGACCGGCGTCTCGGGGGACGCCTCGCCCGTCTGGCAGCCGAACGGCATCGCCTGGTCGGTCGCCACGGCCGCGGGCGGGGTGTGGGTCGCCGGGGACTTCACCCGGATCCGGCCGCCGGGTGCCGCCGCGGGGGTCGGCGAGATCGCCCGGTTCCACGTCGCCGTCCTCGACGCCGCGTCGGGGAACCCGCTGCCGGTGACGTACGCGAGCAACAACCGCACGACGGTGGCGGAGGCGAACGCCGACCGCTCGCGGGTCTACCTCGGGGGCACCTTCACGACCTTCGGCGGCGTCGCGCACGCCGGCGTCGTCGCGGTCGACGCCGCGAGCCGCGGCGTCGTCCACGCCTTCGCCCCGCAGGTGACCGGCGAGGTCAAGGCGATCGCCGCGACCGGGTCGGTCGTCTACCTCGGCGGAGTCTTCACCGCCGTCAACGGCGTCCCGCGGCAGAACCTCGCCGCGGTCGACGCCGCGACCGGCGCGCTGCTGCCGTGGAACCCCGGCGCGGACGGCCCCGTGTTCACCCTCGAGGTCGGGAGCGCCTCGGTCTGGGCCGGCGGGGACTTCGACCGCCTCGCCGGTGCCGCGCAGCACGCGATCGGCGCCGTCCACCCGGTGACCGGCGCGCTGCAGCCTTTCCCGGCGGCCGCGGCGGTGCCGCCGAGGGCCACCCGGTGCGTGTCCAAGGTCAAGGACATCGAGCTGTCCGCCGGCGTCGTCCACGTCGGCGCCGAGGGCACCGGCGGCTCCTGCTTCGACGGCACGTTCGCCGCGCGGGAGTCCGACGGTGCGCTCCTGTGGCGCAACTCGTGCTTCGGGGCGACGCAGACGGTGCAGCCCTTCGCCGGCATGCTCGTCCGCGGCTCGCACACCCACACGTGCGCCGGCACCGGCGACCCGGACGCCTTCCCCGAGATGAGCCGGCTGCGCCTGCAGCGCCGCTTCCTGTCCGGCCAGGACCTCTCGACCGGGTTCCTCATGCCGTGGTACCCCGAGATCGGCGTGGACGACCCGAAGAAGCAGCTCGGCCCCTTCGGCATGGACACCGACGGCTCGCAGCTCTTCGTCGCGGGCGACTTCTCGACCGTCAACGGCGTGCGGCAGACCTTCCTCACCCGCTTCGCGCCCGGCGACAGCCCGACGCCCACCCCGTCCGCCCCGGTCGTCACCCGGACCGGTCCGGGCCAGCTCACGGTGTACGTCCGGCCGCCGGTCGACCGGGACGACACCGACCTCGTCATCGACGTCTTCCGCGGCTCGTCGACCACGCCGGTCGCGAGCCTGCCGACGCACTCGCTGTTCTGGCGGCAGGTCCCCGTCTCGGTGACGCTCACCGTGCCGCCGGGCACGGCACCGCAGTTCCGGGCGTCCGCCCGGTCCGCCGCCGGCGGGCCGTCGAGCGCGAGGTCGGGCCTGTCCTCGCCGGTCCCGGCCGTGGACCCGCTCGCGGCCTACCCGACCGAGGTGCTCTCCGACGGGCCGTCGTTCTTCTGGCGCTTCGGCGACCGCAACGGCACGGTCCTCGCCGGGGACACCTCGCCGGCGCGCACGACCGGCGTCATCACCGGCAAGGTCGCCCGCGCGGTCGCCGGCGTGACGGCCGAGGACACGGCGTTCTCGTTCGGCGCCTCGACGACCGACCTCGTCGCGACGCCCTCCGCGGTCGCCGCGCCGACG
>JBQGCR010000258.1:0-2192 GCA_052038585.1 Kineosporiaceae bacterium | reverse complement strand
TCATGCACGCTGCGCGGGGCGAGGGCGGGGTGGGAGAGTGGGGGCGTGGCGTTCGCGGTGGTCGACCTGGACGGGGTGCTCGCGGACACGCGGCA
Organism: Kineosporiaceae bacterium; assembly: GCA_052038585.1. Classification (GTDB taxonomy): domain Bacteria; phylum Actinomycetota; class Actinomycetes; order Actinomycetales; family Kineosporiaceae; genus JBQGCR01. The sequence goes on along the minus strand of JBQGCR010000258.1, from coordinate 2,097 downwards.
CCGGATGGCCGCGATCAGCGGGCGGCACAAGGACTGGGACGCCTTCTTCGCCGGCATCCCCGACGACCCGGTGCACCCCGAGGGACGCGGGGTCGTCGAGGAGGTGCTCGGCCGGGGCCTGACCCTGGTCTACCTCACCGGGCGGCCCGAGCGGACCCGCACGACGACGCTGGAGTGGCTGCGCCGCAACGACTTCCCGGACGGTCCGCTGCTCATGCGGCGCGACGACGACCGCCGGCCCGCCGCCGACGTCAAGCTCGCACACCTCGCCCGGCTCGCGACGGTCGAGCCGGTCGAGGTGCTCGTCGACGACGACCCGGCGGTCGTCAAGGCGGTGCGGTCGGCGTGGAGCAGCCCGGTCCGGGGCGTGCTCCTCGCCCGCTGGCAGCCGCGGGACCGGGCGACGAACGCCGCCCAGCGCCACGGCCGCACCTGATCCCCTACTCGGAGAAGGCCTCCACCGGCGGGCAGGAGCACACGAGGTTCCGGTCGCCGAACGCGCCGTCGATCCGGCGCACCGGCGGCCAGTACTTCGTCCGCGGGTCCATGCCACCGGGGTAGACGGCCTCGGCGCGGGTGTACGCGTGCTCCCACTCCTCGACGAGGCTCGCCGCGGTGTGCGGCGCGTGGACGAGCGGGTTGTCGTCCTTCGGCCAGCGCCCGGCCGCGACCGCGTCGGCCTCGGCGCGGATGGCGATCATCGCGTCGCAGAAGCGGTCGATCTCGGCGAGGTCCTCGCTCTCGGTCGGCTCGACCATGAGCGTGCCGGCGACGGGGAAGGACATCGTCGGGGCGTGGAAGCCGTAGTCGACGAGGCGCTTGGCGACGTCGTCGACCGTCACGCCGGTCTCCTTCGTCAGCGGCCGCAAATCGAGGATGCACTCGTGCGCGACGTAGCCGCCACGGCCGGTGTAGAGCACCGGGTAGTGCTCGCGCAGCCGGGCCGCGACGTAGTTGGCCGACAGGATCGCCGTCGCCGTCGCACGGCGCAGCCCGTCCGGGCCCATGAGCCGGATGTACGCCCACGAGATCGGCAGGATCCCCGCGGACCCGAACGGCGCGGCCGAGATCGGGCCGACGCCGGTGGCCGGGCCGGCCCCTGCGTCGAGCGGGTGGTTCGGCAGGAACGGCGCGAGGTGCTCGCGGACCGCGACCGGCCCGACCCCGGGACCGCCGCCGCCGTGCGGGATGCAGAACGTCTTGTGCAGGTTGAGGTGCGACACGTCGGCGCCGAACCGGCCCGGCCGCGACAGCCCGACGAGCGCGTTGAGGTTCGCGCCGTCGACGTAGACCTGGCCGCCCGCCTCGTGGACGGCCGCGCACAGGTCGGCGACGGACTCCTCGAAGACGCCGTGCGTCGACGGGTAGGTGATCATCACGGCGGCCAGGCGCTCGCCGTGCTGGGACACCTTGGCCCGCAGGTCGTCCATGTCGACGTTGCCCGCCTCGTCGCACGCGACGACGACGACGCGCAGCCCCGCCATGACGGCGGACGCCGCGTTCGTCCCGTGCGCGCTCGACGGGATGAGGCACACGTCCCGGTCGAGGTCGCCGCGCGAGCGGTGGTAGGCCCGGATCGCGAGGAGCCCGGCGAGCTCGCCCTGGCTGCCGGCGTTCGGCTGCAGGCTCACCGCGTGGTACCCGGTGACCTCGGCCAGCCACGAGGAGAGCTGCTCGACGAGCGCGCGGGTGCCCTCGGCGTGCTCGACGGGCGCGAAGGGGTGCAGGGCCCCGAACTCCGGCCAGGTGACCGGCTCCATCTCGGTCGTCGCGTTGAGCTTCATCGTGCACGAGCCGAGCGGGATCATGCCCCGGTCGAGCGCGTAGTCGCGGTCGGCGAGCCGGCGCAGGTAGCGCAGCATCGACGTCTCGGACCGGTGCGTCGAGAAGACCGGGTGGGTCAGGTACGCGCTCGTCCGCACGAGGTCGGCGGGGACGGCGGGCTCGCCCACGCCGGCCGGGGTGGCGAGCATGTACGCCGTTCATCACGGGCCGGACGGACTGCAGCGCATCGCCCGCCGCGTGGCCACCTACACCGCGGTGGTGGCCGAAGGCCTCGCCCGGCACGGCGTGCCGGTGCGCAACGCCACCGCCTTC
>JBQGCR010000257.1:0-5108 GCA_052038585.1 Kineosporiaceae bacterium | reverse complement strand
CCGGGCCGCGCGTGCGGCCCGGGCCACCGGCTCGGCTGTGCTGGTGCTGCGGGGACCGGACGCCCTAGAGGGCGTCGACGCCCCGCTCGGCGGTGCGGACCCGGACGACGTCGTCGACCGGGACGACCCACACCTTGCCGTCGCCGATGCGGCCGGTCTGCGCGCTCTTGACGATGACGTCGACGACGTCCGCCGCGTCGGCGTCGTCGACGATGACCTCCAGGCGGGCCTTGGGCACGAGGTCGACCGTGTACTCGGCGCCCCGGTAGACCTCGGTGTGACCACGCTGGCGGCCGTAGCCGTTCGCCTCGCTGACCGTCATGCCCTGGACGCCGAAGGCCTCCAGCGCGGCCTTCACCTCGTCGAGCTTGTGCGGCTTGATGACCGCGGTGATGAGCTTCACGCCCGCACCCCTTCGTTGGTGGAGACGGCGGAGGACGGCTTGTACGTGCCGGCCGTGCTGCCGCCGAGGTCGTACCCGGACTCGGCGTGGACGACGAGGTCGACGCCGGACACCTCGTCCTCGGTGTCGATCCGGAACCCGATCGTCCTCTGCAGGACCGTCCCGATGACGTAGGTGAGGACGAAGGAGAAGGCCATGACCGCCACGGCCCCGACGGCCTGCTTGCCGAGCTGGCTCACGCCGCCGCCGAAGAAGAGGCCGTCGACGCCGGCCGGCGCGTCGGCCGTCGCGAGGAGGCCGACCGCGAGCGTGCCCCAGAGGCCGCCGACGAGGTGGACGCCGACGACGTCGAGCGAGTCGTCGTAGCCGAGCTTGTACTTGAGGCCGACGGCGAGGGCGCAGAGCACGCCGGAGACCGCGCCGAGGATGATCGCGCCCACGGGGTTGACCGAGGAGCAGGCCGGGGTGATGGCGACGAGGCCGGCGACGACGCCGGAGGCGGCGCCGAGGGAGGTGGCGTGCCCGTCGCGGACCTTCTCCGTGACGAGCCAGCCGAGCATCGCGGCGGAGGTCGCCACGAGCGTGTTGAGGAACGCGACGCCCGCGATGCCGTTGGAGCCGACGGCCGAGCCGGCGTTGAAGCCGAACCAGCCGAACCACAGCAGGCCGGCGCCGAGCATGACCAGCGTGAGGTTGTGCGGACGCATCGGGTCCTTGCCGAAGCCCATCCGCTTGCCGAGCACGAGGGCCAGGGCCAGGCCCGCCGCACCGGCGTTGATGTGCACGGCCGTGCCGCCCGCGAAGTCGATCGCGGCGAGCTGGTTGGCGATCCAGCCACCGGTGCTCTCCTCGCCCGCGGTCACGCCGTCGAAGGCGAAGACCCAGTGCGCGACGGGGAAGTAGACGACCGTCGCCCAGACCGCGGCGAAGACCATCCACGTGCCGAACTTGGCGCGATCCGCGATCGCGCCGGAGATCAGCGCGACGGTGATGATCGCGAAGACGCCCTGGAACGCGACGAAGACCATGCTCGGGATCGTCACGACGAGGTCGTTCTCGCTGAGCAGCCCGGAGAGCCCGAAGAACTGCGTCGGGTCGCCGAGCAGGCCGCCGCCGACGTCGTCACCGAACGCCATCGAGTAGCCGTAGAGCACCCACAGGACCCCGACGATGCCCATCGAGCCGAAGCTCATCATCATCATGTTGAGGACGCTCTTCGACCGGACCATGCCGCCGTAGAAGAACGCGAGGCCGGGGGTCATGAGCAGGACGAGGGCGGTGCTCGCCATCATCCACGCGGTGTCTCCGGTATCCATCCGCACCCCTTGGTGTGAGATGGCCGGTCGGTCCTGGCCGCCGGCCGGTCGTGAGTTGCTGACTGGGTAGGTCACCCGGTGCCGCCGCGGCGATGGGGCGGGCTTCCGGCTCACAAGGTGTCGGCGGGGTGTTTCCGGTCGGGACCCGTCGTGTTACGGGACGGTGACGGCGCGTCCGGCTCTGTGAAACCTGTGTGTCGGTGACGCGGTGCTGTCAGGCAGTCACGCCGGCGTGGGAGGCGCTCAGGCGAGGAGCGCGTCGACGAACGCCTCGGGCTCGAACGGCGCGAGGTCGTCGGGCCCCTCGCCGAGGCCGACGAGCTTGACCGGCACGCCGAGCGCCTGCTGGACGGCGACGACGATGCCGCCCTTGGCGGTCCCGTCGAGCTTGGTCAGGACGATGCCGGTGACGTCGACGACCTCGGAGAAGACCCGGGCCTGGGTCATGCCGTTCTGGCCCGTCGTCGCGTCGAGGACGAGGAGCACCTCGTCGACCGGGCCGTGCCGCTCGACGACCCGCTTGACCTTGCCGAGCTCGTCCATGAGCCCGACCTTGTTCTGCAGCCGGCCCGCGGTGTCCACCAGGACGACGTCGGCGTCGGTCTCGATGCCCGCCCTGACCGCGTCGAAGGCGACCGCGGCGGGGTCGGCGCCGTCCCGGTCGCTGCGCACGGTCGGGACGCCGACCCGGTCGCCCCACGTCGCGAGCTGGTCGGCGGCGGCGGCGCGGAACGTGTCGGCCGCGCCGAGGACGACGTCCTTGTCCTGCGACACGAGCACGCGGGCGAGCTTGCCCACCGTCGTCGTCTTGCCCGTGCCGTTGACGCCGACGACGAGCACGACGGCGGGCCGGTCGGTGTCCTCGTGCCGGTCGACGGCGAGCGTGCGGTCCATCGTCGGGTCGACGAGGGTGAGCAGCTCCTCGCGCAGCAGCGCACGGACGTCGTCCGCGCTGCGGGTGCCGAGGACGGCGGTCCGGGTGCGCAGCCGCTGGACGAGCTCGTCGGTGGGACCGGCCCCGAGGTCGGCGACGAGGAGGGTCTCCTCGATCTCCTCCCACGTCGCCTCGTCGAGCCGGTCGCGCGAGAGGAGGGCGAGCAGCCCCTGGCCGAGGGCGCCGTTGGAGCGCGAGAGGCGGGCGCGCAGCCGGACGAGCCGGCCGGCCGCGGGGTCCGGCCGCTCGATCGTCGGCGCGCCGCCCTGCCCCGGGACGGCCGGGGTCTCGGGCGCGAGGACGTCGTCCGGCAGGCCGACCTGGTCGATCGTCCGGGTCGGGGTGTCGCGGGGCGTCTCGGCGTCGTCCCCGACCCCGGGGGCGTAGTCGACGCCCGGCGCGGGGCGCTGGCCGGGGACCTCCTTCGTGCGCCGCCGGGACCCGACGACGAGGGAGGCGCCGAGCCCGACGAGGACGACGAGCGCGGTGACGAGGGCGAGTCCGAGAGTCAAGGGGTCCACGAGCCCGAAGCCTTCCAGACTCGTCCGCCCCGGACGAAACCGCCCGCGTCAGGGGCGGGGGCTCAGCCGTCTTGGCGGGACCGGCCGGAGATGCTCGCGGCGGACTGGCCGACCTTGTGCGCGACCGTCTCGGCCGCCGCGCGGGAGCGGGCCGCGGCCTTCTTCGCCGCCGCGCGGACCTTCTCGGCGTCCTCGACGACCTGCTCGTCGCTGCGGACGTTGGGCCAGGCGGCGTACGCGAGCACGCCGACGGCGAGGGCGACGATGACGAGCATGCCGAGCACGAGCGTGGTCACGCTGTCAAGGGTGCCTCCTCGCGCGGGCGCCCACCCACCGACGCGCCGGGGACGTGACGGACTTCTCAGGCGCTCGCGAGCACCTCGTCGACGAACTTGAGCGCGCGCTCGCGCAGCCCGTCGCGGCGGCGGGCGACGAACGTGCCGGCGTCGTCCGCCGTCTCCTCGGGCCTCGGGGCGCGCAGCACGTTCCCCGCGCACTCGAAGCCGGTGCACACGAGCGTCCCGACGCTGTCGCCGCGGCGGCCCGCGGCCCCGGCGCGCGGGGCGACGAAGAGACCGACGTCGTTCGTCGCGAAGACGTCCTCGCACCACGCGCACAGCGTGCGGCGGCGGCCGTGGGCCCGCTCGACGGTGCGCAGGGCGAGCCCGACCGGGCCGTCGGCGCCGTCGAGGACGACGTAGGCGCGCAGCGGCGCCTTCGGGTCGGCCCAGCCGAGCAGGTCCCGGCGGTCCCAGTCGAGGTCGGCGAAGCCCTCGGGCAGCGTGAGGCGGGACGCCTCGCCGCGGGAGCAGTTGACGAAGGACGACCGGACGGCGGACTCGGTGAGCGGGAGCACCGAGCCACCCTAGGCAGCCCCGGAGCCCGCGTGCACGGCGGTTTCCCGCCCCTCGCCGGGCCTCAGGCGGGCTGGTCCTCGCGCAGCCGCTGGCTGACGACGGTCGTCACGCCGTCCCCGCGCATCGTCACGCCGTAGAGGGCGTCGGCGACCTCCATCGTCTTCTTCTGGTGCGTGATGACGATGAGCTGGCTCGACTCGCGGAGCTCCTCGAAGATCCGGATGAGCCGGCCGAGGTTGGTGTCGTCGAGGGCCGCCTCGACCTCGTCCATGACGTAGAAGGGGCTCGGCCGGGCCTTGAAGATCGCGACGAGCAGGGCGACCGCGGTGAGCGAGCGCTCCCCGCCGGACAGCAGCGAGAGCCGCTTGACCTTCTTGCCCGGCGGGCGGGCCTCGACGTCGAGCCCCGTCGTCAGCATGTCCGAGGGGTCGGTGAGGATCAGCCGTCCCTCGCCGCCGGGGAAGAGCCGCGAGAAGACGCCCTCGAACTCGCGGGCGGTGTCGTGGAAGGCCTCGGTGAAGACCTGCTCGACCCGCTCGTCGATCTCCTTGACGATGTCGAGGAGGTCCTTGCGGGAGGCCTTGAGGTCCTCGAGCTGGGCGACGAGGAACCCGTGCCGCTCCTCGAGCGCCGCGAACTCCTCGAGGGCGAGCGGGTTGACGGTGCCGAGCAGCGCCAGGGCCCGCTCCGCGGCACGCAGCCGCTTCTCCTGCCCGGCGCGGACGAAGGGCCGCGCCGGGGCGTCGTCGTCCGGCGTCCCGTCCGGGTTCGGCGACGGCGGGACCGGCTGGTCCGGGCCGTACTCGGCGACGAGGGTGTCCGGCTCGACGCCGAGCTCCTCGACGCAGCGCGTGCGCAGGGCCTCGATCCGGGCGCGCTGCTCGGCGCGGGCGACCTCGTCGCGGTGCACGGAGTCGGTGAGCCGGGTCTGCTCGTCGGTGAGAGTGGTGACGGCGTCCCGGACGGCGACGAGCTCGCCGTCCCGGCGCCGCCGCTCGGCCTCGGCCTCCTCGCGCCGCCGCTCGGCCGTCGCGAGCGAGGTCTCGAGCAGGCCGAGGGCGTAGCGGGCGCCGGCGG
>JBQGCR010000256.1:0-7610 GCA_052038585.1 Kineosporiaceae bacterium | reverse complement strand
CCCCCGCGCCCCCCCCCCCCCCCCCGGTGTGGGGGCCCGGCGGCCCCCCCCCCCCCGCGCGGGCCCGCCCGACGTGCCCGCAGCCCGGGCGGGTGACGGCGTGTCCTGCCCGCAGGCGCGGTGTGGCACACTGGGAGCGCTATGCGCCACGACGTGATCATCATTGGCAGGCGCGTCGGCACGGACTGACGGAGCACCGCCCAGCACGGGCTCCCTCGCCGCCGACGCGCAGACCCTTCGCACCCGCGAGGGGTCTTTTTCGTGTCGGGGCCGAGCAGGGCCCGATCGACCGGAGGACACCCGCGATGAGCCAGTTCCACGTCTACGACACCACCCTGCGCGACGGGGCGCAGCAGGAGGGTCTCACCCTGTCCGTCCAGGACAAGCTGGCGATCGCGCGCCACCTCGACGACCTCGGCGTGGCCTACATCGAGGGCGGCTGGCCCGGCGCCATCCCCAAGGACACCGAGTTCTTCGCCCGTGCCGCGCGCGAGCTCGACCTGCGCCACGCGACGCTGGCGGCCTTCGGGGCGACGCGCAAGGCCGGCACGGCCGCGGCGGACGACGACCAGGTGCGCGCGCTCGTCGACTCCCTCGCCCCCGTCGTCACCCTCGTCGCGAAGAGCGACGTCCGGCACGTCGAGAAGGCGCTGCGGACGACGCCCGCGGAGAACCTCGCGATGATCCGGGACACCGTGACGTACCTGCGCAGCGAGGGCCGGCGGGTGTTCGTCGACGCCGAGCACTTCTTCGACGGCTACCGGCACGACGCGGCGTACGCCGTCGAGATGGTCCGCACCGCGGTCGAGGCCGGCGCCGAGGTCGTCGCCCTGTGCGACACCAACGGCGGCATGCTGCCGTCCCAGGTCGCCGACGTCGTCGGCACCGTACTCGGCGCGACGAGCGCGCCGCTGGGCATCCACTGCCACAACGACACCGGCTGCGCCGTCGCGAACAGCCTCGCGGCCGTCGACGCCGGCGCCGTCCACGTCCAGGGAACGCTCAACGGGTACGGCGAGCGCACCGGCAACGCCGACCTGCTGACGATCGTCGCCAACCTCGAGCTCAAGCTCGCCCGTCCGGTCCTGCCCGGCGGGCGGCTCGCCGACGCGACGCGGATCGCCCACGCCGTCAGCGAGATCACGAACGTCCCGCCGTACAGCCGGCAGCCGTACGTCGGCGCGAGCGCCTTCGCGCACAAGGCCGGCCTGCACGCGAGCGCCATCAAGGTCGACCCCGACCTCTACCAGCACACCGACCCGACGACGGTCGGCAACGACATGCGCATGCTCGTCTCGGAGATGGCCGGCCGGGCGACCGTCGAGCTCAAGGGCCGCGAGCTCGGCTTCGACCTCGCGGGCGACCGGGCGCTGCTCACGAGCGTCACCGAGCGGGTCAAGGCGCTCGAGGCCCGCGGATACACCTTCGACGCCGCGGACGCCTCGTTCGAGCTGCTGCTGCGCGAGGCGACCGAGGGCACCCGCCCCGCGTACTTCGACGTGGAGTCCTGGCGGGTCATCACCGAGTCCCGCCCCGGCCAGGACGCCGTCTCCGAGGCGACCGTCAAGCTGCGCGCCGGCGGCGAGCGGCAGGTGGCGACGGGGGAGGGCAACGGCCCCGTCAACGCCCTCGACCACGCGCTGCGCAAGGCGCTCCTGCCGGTCTACCCCGAGCTCGACAAGCTCGAGCTCGTCGACTTCAAGGTGCGGATCCTCGACGCCTCGCAGGGCACCGACGCCGTCACGCGCGTCCTCATCGAGACCTCGGACGCGTCGACGACGTGGCAGACCGTCGGGGTCGGCGCGAACGTCGTCGAGGCGTCGTGGCACGCCCTCGCGGACGGGCTCGTCTACGGCCTGCTGCGCGCGGGGGTCACTCGGCGGTAGCCACGGCGGGCACGAGGGGTGCGGGCCGGTCGAAACCGTGACGAGACCCACGCCCGTGGAGAGCAGCGTTCATCCTTCTTTCATCTTTTCGAGACGAAAGCCCGTTTTCGGCTGATACGTTCGAGAACGGACCGAGAGGGTTTTCCGCTGCTCCCCAACGGCGCGCGGCTGAGCGGATCGCCTCGCCCCTCGACCCGAGGAGACCCCTTCGTGCACAAGCCCACCATGCCTGCCTGGTCGCAGGACGTCGTCACGGTCGACCCGTCGGCGCACCACACCCCCTCCGCCGACCCCACCGACCGGTCGTCGTTCGACGGCCCCGGTCCCGACGTCTCCGTCGTCGTCCCGCTCAAGGACGAGGCGGGCACCCTGCGCCGCCTGCTCGACGGGATCGACGAGTCCTGCACGACCGCAGGGCTCTCCTTCGAGGTCGTCTTCGTCGACGACGGGAGCACCGACGCCTCGCCGGCGGTCATCGCCGGCCTCGTCGAGAACGACCCGCGCGTCGTCTCCGTCCGGCTCGCCCGCAACTTCGGCAAGGCCGCGGCCCTTGCGGCCGGCTTCCGGGCCTCCCGCGGCGCCGTCGTCGTCACCATGGACGCCGACCTGCAGGACGACCCCGCCGAGATCCCCGAGCTGCACGCGCTCGTCGCCTCCGGCTACGGCGTCGTGAGCGGCTGGAAGCAGCGCCGGCACGACCCGCTGTCGCGGCGCCTGGCGTCCAGGCTGTTCAACGCCCTCACCCGGCGGCTGTCGGGCCTGGAGCTGCACGACTTCAACTGCGGCCTCAAGGCCTACTCGGCCGCCGCAGCCCGCACGGTCACCGACCACTGCTACGGCGAGCTGCACCGCTTCCTGCCCGCGCTCGCCGCGTCGTACGGCTTCACCGTCACCGAGAAGGTCGTCACCCACCACCCGCGCGCCGCGGCGCGCTCGCGCTACGGGCTCGAGCGGTACGTCCGCGGCGCGTGCGACATGGTCACGGTCTCGTACGTGACCCGGTTCGGGCGGCGGCCCATGCACGCCTTCGGCGGGATGTCCCTCGTCCTGCTCGCCGCGATCGCCGCGGTGCTCGTGCTCGCCCTCGGGTTCCAGGCCTTCGGCACGGACGTCCCGTGGGACGCCGTGCTCGTCGCCGGCTCGGTGCTCTGCGTCGGGGCGGCGGCGCTCGCCGGCCTCGGGGTCATCGCCGAGCTCCTCTCGGCACGGGCCGCCACGCAGGTGCCGCACACCGTCTCCCGCGCCCGGCAGCTGGACCTGCGGGCCCTGTGACGGCGCCCGTGACGGGCCCGTCCGTCGCGGACGGGGGGCGGCGGTCGCGCCGTCGCCTCCCGCGGCCCGGTCTGCGCACCCGCCGCGTGCTCGCGGTCGGCTTCTGGCTCGTCGTCGCCGTGTTCACGGCCGGCCTCGTCCGGGAGACGCTGCGCGGCCTCGACGGCACCGCGGCCGCCTCGACGGGCTGGGGCGTCGCGGCGCTCTGGCTGCTCGTGCTCACCGTGGCCCGCGCGAGCGACGTCGTCGGGTGGTACGAGCTCCTGCGCGGGGCCGGCGTCCGAGGGCGCCTCCTGCCTGCGGCGCGGGTGTACACCGTCGCCGAGCTCGTCCGGTACCTGCCGGGCGGGGTGCTGCACTTCGCGGCGCGCTACCGGTTCGCGACGCGGATGGGCGTCAGCCCGCAGGCCGTCGTCGCGACGACGGCGGCGGACCTCGCGCTGCGGCTCGGCTGCGGCGTCGCGCTGTTCGTGCTCACCGTGCCCTTCTGGCCGGGCCTGCCGACGCCGTACGTCGTCGGGTCGCTCGCGGCCCTGCCGCTGCTGCTCGTCGCGGTCGCCCCGCCGGTCCTCGGGCCGGCGCTGCGGTTCGCGGCGCGCAAGCTCGGCAGCACCGGGGAGGTGCCCGCGCTCGGCTACGGCTGCCTGCTGCGCTCGGGCGCGGTCTACCTCGCGGGCTGGCTCGTCCGCGGCGTCGTCACGTGGCTCATGGCCCGCGAGCTGCTCGGCGTCGGGGCCGACGTCGCCGCGGTCATGGTCGGTGCCACCGCGATCGCCTGGGTCGTCGGCGTCGTCGTCCCGTTCGCCCCCGGCGGGCTCGGGGTGCGCGAGGCCGTCGGCGTCGCGCTCCTCGTCCCGTACGTGCCTGCGGCGCAGGCGCTCATGCTCATGCTCCTCACCCGGCTGGCGATGATGGCGGCCGAGGCCGTCGCCGTGGCCGTCGTCGTCGTGGCGGACCGGTTGCGCCGCAACGGTCCCGGCCCGACCACGGACGACGACGTCCCTGCCGACCGGCCCGTCCTCACCCCTGGAGGCTCCCTGTGACCGCCGCCCCGCAGACGCGGACGGGCACGGCCCACCGTGGCCTGCCCGGCACCGACCTGCCGCCCACGCCGTCGGCGCTCGACGAGCGGCAGCGTGTCATGACGCCGCGCCGCACCCGGCTGCTGCTCGCCCTGAACACGGTCGCGGCCCTGGCCTACGTCGTCTGGTGGGCGATGCCGGGCCACGTCGGCAACCCCGTGCTCTTCACGCTCCTGCTGCTCGCCGAGGCGTTCACGTTCAGCCACGTCGTCGGGCTCTGGTGGGCGGTCGGCGCCACCCGCGTCGAGGCTCCGCCCGCCCCGACGCGGCGGTGGAGCGTCGACGTCCTCGTGCCGACGTACGGCGAGCCGCTGCCGGTGCTCGAGGCGACGGTCCGCGCCGCCGTCGCGATGCGCTCGACGCACGCGGACGCGACGGTGCTCGTCCTCGACGACGCCCGCCGCCCCGAGGTCGAGGCGCTCGCCGGCGCGCTCGGCGCGCGGTACCGCACCCGCGAGGGCAACGCCGGCGCCAAGGCCGGCAACCTCAACGCCGCGCTCGCCGTGAGCGACGCCGACCTCGTCGCCGTCTTCGACGCCGACCACGTGCCGCACCCGGAGTTCCTCGACCGGCTCGTCGGCTATTTCGAGGACCCGCGGACGGCCTTCGTGCAGACGCCGCAGTACTACGCCAACGCGGCGCACAGCCGGGTCGCCCGCGGCGCCTACGACCAGCAGGCGCTCTTCTACGGCCCGATCTGCCGCGGCAAGAACGGCCTCGACGCCGCGTTCTGCTGCGGCACCAACGTCGTCTTCCGGCGCGCCGCGCTCGAGGAGGTCGGCGGCTTCGACACCGAGAGCGTCGTCGAGGACTTCGTCACGTCGATCCACCTGCACCGCAAGGGCTGGCGCTCGGTGTACTACCCGTACGTGCTCGCCGCCGGGATCGGCCCGACGACGCTCGCGACGTTCTTCTCCCAGCAGTTCCGGTGGGCCCGCGGGTCGGTCGGCGCGCTCGTCACCGGCGAGCCGTTCAAGCCGGGTCTGACGCTGCCGCAGCGGGTGCAGTACCTGCTGGCGACGTCGTTCTACCTCACCGGGCTCGTCACGCTCGTCTACGTGCTGCTGCCGGTCGTCTACATGCTCACCGGCGCGAGCGCCTTCAGCGCGGACGCCGGCAGCTTCGTCTTCGTCTACGCGCCGTTCCTCGTGCTCGGCCTGCTCACCGTCCGCCGGGGGCTCGGCCGCCAGCTGAGCCTGGACCACCTGCGCTACACCTTCGGGACGTTCCCCGTGTACGCGCTCGCGTCCCTGTCGGCCCTGACCGGCCGCAAGGCGTCCTTCAACGTCACGTCCAAGGACGAGGCGGCCGCCCCGCCGCCGCTGCTCGCCCTGGTGCCCGTCGCGCTCCAGGTCGTCACCGTCCTCGCCTGCGTCTACGGGTTCTTCGCCCGCGACGTCGACGCCCGCACGTGGACCAACCTCGCGTGGGCGACGATCAACGTCCTCCTGCTCGCCGGCGTCGGCGGGGCCGCGCTGGAGGAGCTGCGCCGGGCGGTGGCCGCCCGCCGGCCGGCCCGCCGTGGCAGGCGCTCCGCCGTGGCCACCGGAGGTGCCCGATGACCGTCCACGAGACCGACGACACCCTCGAGCCCGTGCGCGTCACGCCCGCGCCGGCGCCCGTCGTCCCCGCCCTGCCCGAGCACGCCCTGTCCCGGCCGCCGCTGCGTCCGGTGCCGGCGAGCGGGTCCTTCTGGCGCTGGGTCGGCGCGCTGACGCTGCTCGCCCTCGCCGTGCGCGTCGCCCTCGTCGACGTCCAGTCGCTGTGGCTCGACGAGACCCTGAGCATCCAGCAGGCGGGCCTGCCGCTCGGGCAGCTGTGGGAGTTCCAGCTCACCGGGAACGTCCACGTGCCGGGCTACCACACGCTCCTGCACTTCTGGATGGAGGCGTTCGGCACCGGCGAGGTCGCGGTGCGGATGCTCTCCGTCGTCCTCGGCGTCGCGGCGGTCCCGCTGTTCGCCGTGCTCGCGCGCGACCTGTTCGACACGCGCACGGGCGTCGTCGCCGCAGGGGTCGGCGCCGCGGCGCCGTTCTGGGTGTGGCACGCCGACGAGGCGCGGATGTACCCGCTGCTGCTCACCGTCGGGCTCGCCGGGCTCGTGCTGCTCCGGGCCGCCCTGCGGCACGGCGGTGTCGGGTGGTGGGCCGGCTACGCGGCCGCGCTGGCCGCCGGCGCGTACAGCCACTACTTCCTGTGGCTCATGCCGCCGGTGCACCTCGCGCTCGTCCTGCTCGGCCGGCCGGGCCGTCGCCGGCTCCTCGCGTGGTTCGGCGCGACCGCCGCGGGCCTGTCGGTCTTCCTCCCGTGGGCCTACCTGTTCGTCACCAGGCGGCTCGCCGCCCCGGACGGCCAGGAGTTCACGAACTACCTCGACGGCAGCGGCGACCGGGGCCTGTTCGCGGCGCTCTACGCCGTCGTCATCTTCGTCGCGGTGTACGTGGTCGGGTACCACTCCGCCGACGTCCTCGACGTCGTCTCCGGCCTGCTCGTCGGCCTCTGGCCGCTGGCGGCCCTCGCCCTCGTGACCCGGCGCAACCGGCCCGAGCGGCGGCACGGGGCCATGGTGGCGTTCTGCCTCGGCTGGGTCGCCTGGATCGTCGGCGCCGGCTACGCGATCGACCAGGTGATGCCCGGGGCGTGGTACCAGAAGTACCTGACGATGGGCTCGGTCCCGATGCTGCTCCTCCTCGCGTACGGCCTCGCGTCGACGACGTGGCGGCTCAGCCGGGTCGTCCCCGGCGTCGTCGTCGCGCTCCTCGTCGCCACCCTCGGGACGAACTTCGAGGGCGACAACCTGGTGCGGCAGGACTGGCGCGGCGCCGTCGCGGACATCCGCGCGGAGCAGCGACCGGGCGACATCGTCGTCCTCACCCCGACGCTCAACGTCCCGGCGTTCATGTACTACTGGCAGCCCGGCTCCTCCGGTCCCGGCGTCTCGGGGCAGAACCCGCCCGCCGGCATCCCGAAGGTCCCCCGCGGGGTCGTGCCGCTGCTGTCGAGCACGAACAGCGCGCAGGAGGCGACGACGGTGCTGCTGCCCCGGCTCATCGCCGACCACCCCGGCAGCAGGATCTGGCTGCTGCGCTCGCTCGACGACGCCTACGACCCGCAGGAGACCGTCCCCGAGTACCTCGACGCGCGGCTGGAGCTCGTCGAGCGCCGCGGCTACGTCGGCGACATGGACCTGAGCCTCTACCAGATCCCCGCCGCCGCCCCGCAGGCGGCGCCGTGAGCGCCGTCGAGCAGACGCCGGGGACGGCACCCGCCGCGACGCCGCCGTCGCGCCGGCGGGGCCGGTGGTGGGTGGCCGCCGCGGGCGTCGCCGTCCTCGCCGTCGTCGCCGCGGTCCTGCTCGTCCTCGACCGCC
>JBQGCR010000255.1:0-10190 GCA_052038585.1 Kineosporiaceae bacterium | reverse complement strand
CGGGCCGAGCAGCTCGACGGCGCCCGCGGCCGCGGGGGACGCGCGGCGCAGCGGCTCGAGCGCCTCGTCGGCGTCCCCCCGGCCGAGCACGAGGAACCGGGCGCCGGGGCAGGCCTCGAGGACGGCGGGGACCGCGCGGGCGAGCACGCCGAGCCCCTTGCGCGGCTCGTCGAGCCGGCCGACGAAGGCCACCGTCGGCCGCTGCGGCGTCCCCGTCCACGCCGGGTCGCGCGGGGCGCCGGCGAACCGGTCGACGTAGACGCCGTTGGGGATGACGACGGCGTCCCCGCCGAGGTGCTCGACGAGCGTGCGCCGGGCGTCCTCGGACACCGCGACCCGGGCCGAGATCTTCTCCAGGCTGGGCCGCAGCACCGGCTGGGCCGCCTGCATCGCCCGCGAGCGCAGGTTCGCGGTGTGGAAGGTCGCGACGATCGGTCCGGTCGCCGCCCACAGCGCGAGCAGGGACAGGGACGGGGACGTCGGCTCGTGGATGTGCAGGACGTCGAAGCCGCCCGCGGCGAGCCACCGGCGCACGCGCGCGGCGCTCACCGGCCCGAACGCGAGCCGGGCGACGGACCCGTTGTACTTGACCGGCACCGCCCGGCCGGCCGCCTCGACGTAGGGCGGGACCGGGGTGTCGTCGTCGGCCGGGGCGAGGACGCTCACGCTGTGACCGGCGTCGATGAGGTGCTCGGCGAGGTCCCGGACGTGGAACTGCACCCCGCCGGGCACGTCGAAGGAGTACGGGCAGACCAGGCCGACGCGCACGCCGCGCCTCAGGCGACCGCGCCGGAGGTCCCCGCGGCGTCGTCCTGACCGGCGCGGGCCTGCGGCACGAGGTCGGCGAGGAAGACGCGCTGGAGCATGTGCCAGTCGTGCGGGTCGGCGGCGATCCCCCGGGCCAGCGCGTCGGCGCAGGCCTGGCTCATCGCGGCGATCTTCTCCGACCGCTCGCCCCGCTCGGGCACGCGGACCTCGGGGTGGAACCGGACGACGATCCCCCAGCGGGCCGGCGCCGACGCGGGCAGCCGCTCGTAGTGGATCGTCACGGGGAACAGCGCGGCGCCGGAGACGAGGGAGAGGACCGCGGGCCCCGCCGCGACCCGGGAGGCCTCGCCGAAGAACGTCACGGGGATGCCGTTGTCGGTGAGGTCGCGGTCGGCGAGCAGCGGCACGAAGCCGCCGCGGCGCAGCCGCCGCATGAGCAGGCCGAAGACGTCCCCGCCGCCGGTCAGCGGCAGCACCTCCATGCCGAGGTCGCGGCGGAACGCGAGGAAGCGCTCGTAGAGCGCCTCGGGCCGCAGCCGCTCGGCGACCGTCGTCACGGGGGCGAGGGAGACCGTCGACCAGGCGCCGGCGTGGTCCCAGTTGCCCATGTGCGCCAGGGCCATGACGACGCCGCGGCCGGACTCGAGCGCCTCGCGCACCGGCGCGTCGCCCTCGGCCCGGCACGTCGCGGTGATCCGCTCGGGCGTCCAGTCCGGCAGCCGGAAGGCGTCGCACCAGTACCGCAGGTACGAGTGCATCCCCCGGCGGGACATCCGCTTGAGCCGCGCCCGGGAGGCACCGGGGACGACGCGGGCGTAGTTCGCCTCGAGCTGGCGCACCCCGGGGCCCTGCCGCAGCCACGCGAACTCGGCGATGGCCGAGAAGAGGAGGTAGGCCAGGCGCTCCGGCAGGGCGCGGACCACCCGCCAGCCGGCGGAGTAGCCCCACAGGACGAGCCGCTCACGCACCGGCGGGGTCCTGCCGAGCCGCCGCGAGGGCCTGGGACCGCACGGTGAGCATGCGCTGGACGACGGTGACGACGCTCGCGGCCGCGAGCAGCGCGAGGACCACCTCGAGGACGACCTCGGGCAGGTCGAACAGCCCGGTGAGGCCGACCGTGACGAGGACGACGACGAGGCGCTCGGCCCGCTCGGCGATCCCGACGTTCGCCGTCATCCCCAGCCCCTCGGCCCGGGCGCGGGCGTACGAGGTCACCTGGCCGAAGACGAGGCAGGCGAGGGCCAGGGCGGCCATGACGTCGGACCGGTCGTCGTCGCGGCCGGCGTAGTACAGGAGCAGCCCGCCGAAGACCGCGGCGTCGGCGAGCCGGTCGAGCGTCGAGTCGAGGAAGGCGCCCCACGCGCTCGACCGGTTCGACGAGCGGGCCATGATGCCGTCGAGGGTGTCGGAGAACACGAAGGCCGTGATGACGAGGGTGCCGGCGAGGAACTGGCCGCGCGGGTAGAACCACAGCGCCGCGCCGCTCACGCCGAGGGTCCCGACGAGCGTGACGACGTCCGGGCTCACCCCCAGGCGCACGAGCAGGGAGGCCACCGGGCCGAGGAGGCGGGTGAAGAAGGCTCGTGCGTATCGGTTGAGCATGGCGCTGCGAACTCTACCGACCATGGAGGACCGGCCCGGCACGGGCGCGACGACGAACGTCCCCCTTGCCCGGGTCGGGCCCGCGGGTAGACGTTAGGACCGTCGCCGTCGTCCCTGGCGGTGGCCACGAACCGTTCGACCAGCTCCACGACGCCGTGACGGCGCCGGTGGGACGAGGAGGTCTCATGTCCGGCACTGGCAGGCAACGGGGAGGCGGCGTCGAGGCGCCCGCCTCCCCCGACCTCATCCGCAACGTCGTCCTCGTCGGCCATGCCTCGGCCGGCAAGACGACCCTCGTCGAGGCGGCGCTCGTCGCGACCGGGGCGATCGGCCGGGCCGGCCGCGTCGAGGACGGCACGACCGTCTGCGACCACGACGAGATCGAGCACAAGACGGGCCGGTCGGTGTCCCTCGCGGTCGCCTCGACCGTCCACGAGGGGGTGAAGGTCAACTTCGTCGACACCCCGGGTCACGTCGACTTCGTCGGCGACGTCAGGGCAGGGCTGAGGGCGGCGGATGCCGCCCTCTTCGTCGTCTCGGCCGTCGACGGGGTCGACGGCACGACGCGGATGCTCTGGGAGGAGTGCGCCGCGGTGGGGATGCCCCGCGCCCTCGTCGTCACCCACGTCGACCAGGCCCGCGGGGACTTCGACGAGTCGGTCGCGGTGTGCCGCAGGCTGTTCGGCGACGGCGTGCAGCCGCTCTACCTGCCGCTGCTCGGCGACGACGACGCCCCGGCCGGCCTCATCGGGCTGCTCTCGCAGAAGGTCTTCGACGTCTCCGGCGGGACGCGGGTCGAGAAGGACCCCGACCCCGAGCACGTCAGCGCCATCGAGGAGCCGCGCTCGACCCTCATCGAGGGGATCATCCAGGAGTCCGAGGACGACACGCTCCTCGACCGGTGGCTCGGCGGCGAGGACGTGTCCTTCGACACGCTCGTCGCCGACCTGGAGAAGGCCGTCGCCCGCGGCTCGTTCCACCCCGTGCTGCCCGTCGTCGCGACGACCGGGCTCGGCGTCCCCGAGCTGCTCGAGGTCGTCGTCCGCGGGTTCCCCTCGCCCCTGGAGCACCCGCTGCCCATGGTGACGACGCCGGACGGCGACCCCCGCGAGCCGATCACGTGCGACCCCGCGGGCCCGCTCGTCGCCGAGGTCGTCAAGACCGCGAGCGACGCCTACGTCGGCCGGCTCTCCCTCGTCCGCGTCTTCTCCGGCACGCTGACGCCGGACGCCACGGTGCACGTCTCCGGCCACTTCGAGACCTTCGCCGGCGCCGACCGCGGCCACCCCGACCACGACGTCGACGAGAAGGTCGGGGCGCTGTCGGTCCCCCTCGGCGCGACGCTGTCTCCGGTGCCCGCCGGGATCGCCGGCGACGTCGTCGCCGTCGCCCGGCTCACCCGGGCCGAGACCGGCGACACCCTGTCCGACCCCGGCTCCCCCGCGCTCATGGAGCCGTGGGTCATGCCCGAGCCGCTCCTGCCGACCGCCGTCACGGCGCGGACGAGCACCGACGAGGACAAGCTCTCCCAGGGCCTGGCCCGCCTCGTCGCCGAGGACCCGACCGTGCGCGTCGAGCAGAACCCGGCGACCCACCAGATGGTCGTCTGGTCGATGGGCGAGGCGCACCTCGACGTGCTGCTCGACCGGCTGCGCAGCCGGCACTCGGTGTCGGTGGAGACCCAGCCGGTCAAGGTGGCGCTGCGGGAGACGTTCGCCAAGCCGGGCACCGGCCACGGGCGGCACGTCAAGCAGTCCGGCGGGCACGGCCAGTTCGCCGTCTGCGACCTCGAGGTCGAGCCGCTGCCGGAGGGCGGGGGCTTCGAGTTCGTCGACATGGTCGTCGGCGGCGCCGTGCCCCGGCAGTTCATCCCGAGCGTCGAGAAGGGCGTCCGGGCGCAGATGGAGAAGGGCGTCGCGGCCGGCTACCCGATGGTCGACCTGCGGGTGAAGCTCGTCGGCGGCAAGGCGCACAGCGTCGACTCCTCCGACGCCGCCTTCCAGACCGCGGGGGCGCTCGCGCTCAAGGAGGCCGCCGCGGCCGCGGGCATCGCGATGCTCGAGCCGATCGACGACGTGCGGATCGTCGTCGACGACGAGTACGTCGGCGCCGTCATGGGCGACCTGTCCGGCCGGCGGGGCCGCGTCACCGGGACGACGTCGGTCGGCGCGGGCCGCACCGAGGTCGGCGCCGAGGTGCCGGCGATCGAGCTCACCCGCTACGCCACCGACCTGCGCTCGCTCGCGCACGGGACGGGGACCTTCACCCGGTCCTACGTCCGGCACGCGCCGATGCCGCAGCACCAGGTGGCCAAGCTCCTCGCGGACTCCTGAGCCGTGCCGTGGCCGGCGGTGCGGGCGTCAGCCCCCTGCCGGCCACGCGCCGGCGAGGCGGGCGCGGGTGTCCCCGAGGAGCTCGGGCAGCGCCGTGGTCCGGCCGACGCTCGGCAGGAAGTTCGCGTCGCCGCCCCAGCGCGGGACGACGTGCTGGTGCAGGTGGGCGGCGATCCCGGCCCCGGCGACGGCGCCCTGGTTCATGCCGATGTTGAACCCGTGGCAGCCGGAGATGTCGCGCAGCACGCGCATCGCCGTCTTCGTCAGCGCCGCGAGCTCGGCGGTCTCGGCGTCCGTCAGCTCGTCGTAGAGGGCGACGTGCCGGTAGGGGCAGGCCATGACGTGCCCGGTGTTGTACGGGTAGAGGTTCATGACGACGAACGCGTGCTCGCCGCGGTGGACGACGAGGCCCTCCTCGTCGCCGAGGCCCGGCGCCCGGCAGAACGGGCACTGCTCCCCCGCCGCCGCGTCGGCCGGCTTGTCCTCGCCCTGGAGGTAGACCATCCGGTGCGGCGTCCAGAGCCGCTCGAAGCCGTCCCGGGCGCCCGACAGCTCCCACGACGGCTGCTGCTCCGGTCCGGTGGACGCGCCCGGGGATCCGCCTGTCTCGCCGTCGACCGCCACCCCGCGATTGTAGGGTGACCTGCGTGATCGACCCGGGGGCACCGACCGTGCGGGACGCGGACCCGCCGACGACGACCGACGAGCCGCTGCGGCTCTCCCCGGCCGGGAAGGCCTGGCGGGCCCTGCTCGTCCTCGTCCTCGCGGCCGGCTTCATGAGCGGCTCGCTCGTCGGCGACGACCACTGGTGGCCGTTCGCGCCGTGGCGGATGTTCTCCACGTCGACCAAGCCGGGCGGCGCCGTCGTCTACATGTCCCTCGAGGTGCGCGACGCGGACGACGCCGACTGGCGGGCGACCGGCCTGACGCCGGAGAAGGTCGGGCTCAACCGCGCCGAGGTCGAGGGCCGGATCCCGCAGATCCAGGCGGACCCGTCGATGCTCGGCACGCTCGCGCAGTCCCACGCGCGGCTGCGCCCGGACGAGGCGCGGTGGGTCGCCGTCCGCATCGTGCGCAACGAGAGCGTCCTCGAGGGCCGCGCCCCGACCGGCGAGGTCCGGCGGACCGTCGTCGCGCAGTGGGAGGCCGGACGGTGAGGGGCTTCCTCTTCCCGGCGCTGCCGCTGGCGCGCGTCGCCGTGCTCGCCCGGTGCTGCTACCTCTTCGTCGTCGTCGACGTCCTGTTCCTGCACACGTCCGGGCACTACCACGGCTGGGCGGACCCGGTCTGGTACGAGCCGCTCGTCGTCGGCGAGTGGCTGAACCTGCCCGCCGCGTCCGTCCCGCTCGTCGAGGCGCTGCGCTGGACGTGCGTCGTCGCCGCGCTCGTCGCCGCCGTCGGGCGTCTGCCCCGCGTCTCCGGGTGGCTCGTCGCGATCGCCTGGGGCTGGTACCAGTACGTCGCGTTCTCCTACGGCAAGGTCGACCACGACCGGGCGGACTTCGTCGTCGCCCTCTTCCTCCTGCCCCTCGTCGTCGCGACGTCGACGACCGACCGGCGGCGCTCGGAGTCGGCCGGCTTCACCCTGCGGGCGATCCAGCTCGTGGCGATCGCGACGTACTTCCTGTCCGCGTGGGCCAAGCTGCGCTTCGGCGGCCCGGAGTGGGTCAACTCGGCGACGATGGCCCGCGCCGTCGTCCGCCGCGGGACGTGGCTCGGCGAGCAGTTCCTGGCGATCCCCTGGAGCCTGCACGCGTTCCAGTGGGTGCTCATGACCGTCGAGCTGCTCTCGCCGGTGATCTTCCTGCTGTCCGAGCGCTGGCAGCGGCGGATGGTCTACGCCTGGTACGTCTTCCACGCCACGGTCTACGCGACGATCACCATCGCGTTCTGGCCGCACCTGGTCATGATGCTCGCGTTCCTGCCGCTCGAGCAGTACCGCGACAGCGTCGCCCGGTGGTGGCGGGCGAGGGTCCTGCGGCGACCACCCGTGCCGGTCAGTCCCGCGGCGGCGTAGGCATCGCGCACGCCGGGGTGCCGCCCGGGAGCCGGTGCCGGTTGCGCGCCACCCACCGGTAGCCGGCGCCTGCGGCCTGGTTCACGCCCGGCAGCCGCAGCGCCGCGCCGAGCGGCCGGTAGCCGGCGTGCGAGCGCCCGAGCAGGCGGGCGACGGCGTCCTGCGCCGAGTACACCCGCCCGTCGGTGTCGACGAACTGCAGCGCCTCGTCGCACATCTCCTGGGTGAGCCCGTACGCCTCGAGGTCGATCCACTGCGACGCCACGACGCTGCCGCCCCGCGGCCGGACGAACCGGTCGGCCACCTCGGACAGCTTCGTGCACAGCCCGCAGTCGCCGTCGAAGACGAGCAGCGGCAGGTCCGGGCGTCGGGTGGCGGGCTGGGCGACCATGGTCACCACCCTACGCGCGCCCTCCGCCCACCCCGTGGTGCGGGCAGGACACGCCGCTGCCTCTTCGAGTGCGGGCAGATCCGCAGGACACGCCGACCGCGAGTCCTGCAGAACCGCCCGCACCCGGGCGTCGTCGAGTGTGTCCGCGAAGCGACCGCCGGCGCGGCCTCAGCGGACCGTTCGCGGACACACCCGAGCCGGGTGCGGGCAGGAAACGCGGCCGGCTCGGCGGGTGCGGGCAGATCCGCAGGACACGCCGACGGCGAGTCCTGCCGAACCGCCCGCACCCGGGCGCCGTCGGGTGTGTCCGCGAGGGCCCGCCGGCAGAGCGTCAGCGGACCCTTGCCGGACACCCGAACCGGGAGTGCGGGCAGATCCGCAGGACACGCCGACGGCGAGTCCTGCCGAACCGCCCGCACCGGCGGGGAGGCGAGGAGGTGTCAGACCTGGACGCGGGAGCGGACGGCGTCGACGATCCGGGCGACCGCCTCGTCGACGGGGACGCCGTTGTCCTGGCGGCCGTCGCGGAAGCGGAAGGACACCGCACCCTTGGCCTGGTCCTCCTCGCCCGCGATGAGCTGGAAGGGCACCTTGGCCTTGGTGTGGGTGCGGATCTTCTTCTGCATCCGGTCGTCGGAGGAGTCCACCTCGACCCGGACCCCGTGCTCGCGCAGCCGCGCCGCGACCGTGTCGAGGTAGGGCACGTAGTCGGCCGCGACCGGGATCGCGACCACCTGCACCGGGGCGAGCCACGGGGGGAAGGCGCCGGCGTAGTGCTCGGTGAGGACGCCGAAGAACCGCTCGATCGAGCCGAACAGCGCGCGGTGGATCATCACCGGACGCTGCCGGGACCCGTCGGCCGCCTGGTACTCCAGCTCGAAGCGCTCGGGCAGGTTGAAGTCGAGCTGGATCGTCGACATCTGCCACGTGCGCCCGATCGCGTCGCGCGCCTGGACGGAGATCTTCGGGCCGTAGAACGCCGCGCCGCCCGGGTCGGGGACGAGCTCGAGCCCGGACGCCTGAGCCACCTGGGCGAGGGTCTGCGTCGCCTCCTCCCACGCGTCGTCCGTCCCGACGGACTTCTCGGGGTTGCGGGTCGACAGCTCGAGGTAGAAGTCGTCGAGGCCGTAGTCCTTGAGCAGGTCGAGGACGAACGTCAGCAGGCTCGTGAGCTCGTCGCGCATCTGCTCGCGGGTGCAGTAGATGTGCGCGTCGTCCTGCGTCATGCCGCGGACCCGGGTCAGGCCGTGGATGACGCCGGACTTCTCGTACCGGTAGACGGACCCGAACTCGAACAGCCGCAACGGCAGCTCGCGGTACGAGCGGCCGCGCGCGGCGAAGATCAGGTTGTGCATCGGGCAGTTCATCGGCTTGAGGTAGTAGTCCGCCCCCTGCCGCTTGACGTTGCCGTCGGCGTCGAGCTCCTCGTCGACGCGCATCGCGGGGAACATCCCGTCGCGGTACCAGTCGAGGTGGCCCGAGATCTCGTAGAGGTGGCCCTTGGTGATGTGCGGGGTGAAGACGAACTCGTACCCGGCGTCCTCGTGCCGGCGCCGCGAGTAGTCCTCCATCTCCCGCCGGACGATCCCGCCCTTGGGGTGGAACACCGGCAGGCCCGAGCCGAGCTCGTCGGGGAACGAGAAGAGGTCGAGCTCGACGCCGAGCCGGCGGTGGTCGCGCTTCTCGGCCTCGGCGAGCCGCTCGAGGTAGGCGCGCAGCTCGTCCTTCGTCGCCCACGCGGTGCCGTAGATCCGCTGCAGCTGCGGGTTCTTCTCGCTCCCCCGCCAGTACGCCGCGGCCGAGCGCATGAGCTGCCAGCCGTTGGCGAGCAGCCGGGTCGAGGGCACGTGCGGGCCGCGGCAGAGGTCCTTCCACGCCACCGACCCGTCGCGCTTGAGGTTGTCGTAGATCGTCAGCTCGCCGGCGCCGACCTCCACCGAGGCACCCTCGGCGGCGTCGGCCGCCCCGCCCTTGAGGCCGATGAGCTCGAGCTTGTACGGCTCGGCGGCGAGCTCGGCGCGCGCCTCGTCGTCGGTGACGACGCGACGGCGGAAGCCCTGGCCCTCCTTGACGATCCGGCCCATGACCTTCTCGAGGCTCTTGAGGTCCTCGGGGGTGAACGGACGCTCGACGTCGAAGTCGTAGTAGAACCCGTCGCGCACCGGCGGCCCGATCCCGAGCCGGGCCTCGGGGAAGACCTCCTGGACGGCCTGGGCGAGCACGTGCGCGCAGGAGTGCCGCAGCACCGCCAGGCCCTCGGGGTCGTCGGCGCCGACGGGCTCGACGACGTCGCCGTCCGCGAGCTCGTGGGTCAGGTCGCGCAGCACGCCGTTGACGCGGGCGACGAGGACGCTGCGGTCGCCCTCGAAGAGGTCCCCGGCGGTCGAGCCCGTCGTCGCCGTCCTCGCCTGCTCCTGCTCGGCGGACCTCACGACGATCGACAGCTCGGACACTGCGGTTCCCTTCGTCAGCCGCTGCGACGGACGTGGCCGCGACGGCGCGTTCGCGGGACGGTCGCCCCGCGGCGCCAGCCTAGCCGCCGCCGGCCTCAGGCCCGGAGCCGGTAACCCATCCCCCGGACGGTCTCCACGGTGTCGTTGCCGAGCTTGCGCCGCAGGTAGCGGACGTAGACGTCGACGACGTTCGAGCCCGGGTCGAAGTCGTAGCCCCACACCGAGCTGAGCAGCTGCTCGCGGGAGAGCACCTGCCCGGGGTGGCGCAGGAAGGTCTCGGCGAGCGCGAACTCCCGGGCCGACAGGGACACGCTGCGCCCCTCGACGGCCGCGGTGCGCGTGCGCAGGTCGAGCCGGACCGGTCCCGCCGCGAGCACGGAGACCTCCGTCGAGCGGTCGGCGCGCAGCCGCAGCCGGATCCGGGCGAGGAGCTCCTCGAAGCGGAACGGCTTGGTCACGTAGTCGTCCGCGCCGCCCTCGAGCCCGGCGACGGTGTCGGTGACGTCGGTGCGTGCGGTGAGGATGACGACGGGGACGTCGTTGCGGTCCTGCCGCAGCCGCCGCAGCACCGTGAGCCCGTCGAGCTCGGGCAGGCCGAGGTCGAGGACGACGAGGTCGAACATCCC
>JBQGCR010000254.1:0-2934 GCA_052038585.1 Kineosporiaceae bacterium | reverse complement strand
CGACGAGGACTTCGTCACCGCCGCGCTGCTTGAGGTCGGTGCCGACGGCACCACCTCGGTGCTGCTCGCCGGCCACCCCGCCCCGCTGCTCACCCGCCGGGGCGGGACGGTGTTCGAGCCCGTCGAGTCCCCGGCGCTCGCACCGCTCGGGCTGCTCGACCGGGACGACGCCGCGGGCGCCGCGGCGGTCCGGACCCTGCGGCTGGAGGCCGGCGACCGGCTCGTCGTCGTCACCGACGGGGTGCTCGAGGCGCGGCGCGACGGGCGGTTCTTCGACCTTGACGCCGTCCTGGCCGACCTCGCCGCCGGGCCGCACGGCCGTCCCCTCGACGCCTGGCTCGACGAGCTCATGGCCGCCCTCGTGCGCTTCGTCGGCGGCCGCCTGGCCGACGACGCCGCAGTGCTCGGGATCGAGCTCGCCGGCCTCGGCCCCGCCGAGGGCGTCCGGCCGGTCGGCGTCACGGCGACGGCGAGCGGGGTCACCGCGGAACCCGGATACGCTTGACCGTCGTGAGCCAGCAGCCCGCGAACCCCGCGCCGACCGACGACGACCTGCCCGAGCAGATGCGGGTCCGGCGCGAGAAGCGGGCCCGGCTCGTCGAGACGGGCGAGGCCTACCCCGTCGTCGTCGACCGCACCCACACCCTGCGCGAGGTCCGCGAGGCCCACGGCGCGCTCGAGGCCGGCGAGGAGACCGACGTCGAGGTCGGCGTCACCGGTCGCGTCGTCTTCGTCCGCAACACCGGCAAGCTGTGCTTCGCCACCCTCCAGGAGGGCGACGGCACGCGGCTGCAGGCGATGCTCTCGCTCTCCGGCGTCGGGGAGGACGCGCTCGCCGCCTGGAAGGACGACGTCGACCTCGGCGACCACGTCTTCGTCCACGGCCGGGTCGTCTCGTCCAGGCGCGGCGAGCTGTCCGTCATGGCCGACCGGTGGCAGATGGCGGCCAAGGCGCTGCGCCCGCTGCCGGTGCTGCACCGCGAGCTCAGCGAGGAGGCCCGGGTCCGCCAGCGGTACGTCGACCTCGTCGTGCGGCCCGCGGCCCGCGACGTCGTCCGGACCCGCGCCGGCGTCGTCCGGTCGCTGCGGGAGTCGTTCCACCGCCGGGCGTTCACCGAGGTCGAGACGCCGATGCTCCAGGTGCTCCACGGCGGCGCGGCGGCGCGGCCGTTCGTCACCCACATGAACGCCTTCGACATCGACCTCTACCTGCGGATCGCCCCGGAGCTCTACCTCAAGCGCGCCGTCGTCGGCGGGATCGAGAAGGTCTTCGAGATCAACCGCAACTTCCGCAACGAGGGCGCGGACTCCTCGCACTCGCCGGAGTTCGCGATGCTCGAGGCGTACGAGGCCTACGGCTCCTACGACACGATGGCCGTCCTCACCCGCGAGCTGATCCAGGAGGCCGCGCAGGCGGTCTTCGGGACGACGGTGGCCACCCTGGCCGACGGGTCGGAGTACGACCTCGGCGGTGCCTGGCGCGAGGTGACCCTCTACGGCTCGCTGTCGGAGGCGCTCGGCGAGGAGGTGACGCCGGCGACGCCGATGGACGACCTCGTCAAGGTCGCCGACCGGCTCGAGGTCCCGGTGCTCGCGCACTACGGCCCGGGCAAGCTCGTCGAGGAGCTCTTCGAGCACCTCGTCGTCCCGACGCTGCACGCGCCGACCTTCGTCCGGGACTTCCCCGAGGAGACGGCGCCGCTCACGCGGGCGCACCGGACGACGCCGGGGCTCGCCGAGAAGTGGGACCTCTACGTGCGGTCCTTCGAGCTCGCGACCGCGTACTCCGAGCTCGTCGACCCCGTCGTGCAGCGCGAGCGGCTCGTCGCCCAGGCGGCCCTGGCCGGCCGCGGGGACGACGAGGCGATGCCGCTCGACGAGGACTTCCTGCGGGCCATGGAGTACGGCATGCCGCCGTCCGGCGGGATGGGCATGGGGCTGGACCGCCTCCTCATGGCGCTGACCGGCCTCGGCATCCGCGAGACGATCCTCTTCCCGCTCGTCAAGCCGCAGTAGCGGACGGGCTTATCCTGGTCACGTGCTGTGGGAGTACGTGGAGTCGGTCATCCCGACCATCGGCGTGTCGCTGATCTTCTGGATCGCGATCCGCGCGATCATCCAGGCCGACCGCCGCGAGCGCGCCGCGCAGGCCCGGATCGAGGCCGAGCAGGACCGGGCGGCGGCGTCCGCGGCACCACCGGAACCCCCCGCAGACCGATGACGAGAAAAACGACCCCGGACCGGACGGTCCGGGGTCGTCGTCATTTCCGGTCCGGCAGTTCTCCGCTATTTCGCACGGCTATTCGGGTGTCGGCTTTTGACAGCCCCCGGAATGACGAGCATCATTCGTGGTGCCTTCCTGACGGAATGCACCCATCCCCGAATTTTCGGTGCGAGCCGAGGAAAGAAGTCCCCGTGGCCCAGAAGGTCCAAGTGATTCTCGTCGACGACATCGACGGCGGTGAGGCCGAGGAGACCGTCTCCTTCGCCCTCGACGGCATCTCCTACGAGATCGACCTGTCCGCCGACAACGCCGCGCAGCTGCGCGACGCGTTCGCCTCCTGGGTCGGCCACGCGCGCCGGGTCGGCGGGCGCTCCTCCTCGCGCGGCCGGACGTCGTCCGCCCCGCGCGCCAAGTCCTCGGACAAGCCCGACCTCGGGGCCGTGCGGACCTGGGCCCGCGAGAACGGCTACACCGTGAGCGACCGCGGCCGCGTGTCCGGCGAGATCCTCGCCGCCTACCAGCCCCCCCAGTAGGGCGGCCCGCCAGGCCGAACGGCCAGGACGACGACGGCGCCCACCCCCAGGCCGGGGGGGGCGCCCTCGTAGTCCAGGCCGTGCGGCCAGGCGGGCCGCCCTACAGGGCGGCCTCGTAGGCGGCGAGGATATCGCCCGACACGCCGCCGCGGTCGCTCACGGTGTTGCCCTTCTCGC
>JBQGCR010000253.1:0-2335 GCA_052038585.1 Kineosporiaceae bacterium | reverse complement strand
GCCGGCGCGCGCTCCGCCGACGTCGTCCTCGCCTCGCGCGCCGTCCGGCACGCCAAGGCGCGCAAGCCGCTCGCCCGGCACCACAGCGGCTCGATGAGCCCGTTCGAGGGCACCGAGCTGCGCAGCGGCGGCCGGCACCGGGCCGAGGGCCGCCCGTCGTGGCGGCGGCCCCGGTGACGGTGCGAGAGACTTCCCCGGTCCGACTCGTCACGGAAGGCTTCCTCGCATGACCTCGAGCAACCAGGCGCCCGCCAGCGGCAGCCTGCCGTCCCCGGCCGTCGGCCGGCTGCCCGACCTCGTCATCGCCGGGGTGACGAAGGCCGGCACGACGTCGCTCTTCCGCTACCTCGCCCAGCACCCGCAGGTCTGCCCGTCGGACGAGAAGGAGCTGCGGCACTTCCTGCCGCTGCGCTACGGCGAGCCGATCGGCACGCTCGAGGAGTACGCCGCGCACTTCCGGCACTGGGCGGGGGAGCCGGTGGCGATGGAGGCCTCGCCCGGGTACTTCTTCGGCGGCGCGGCCGTCGCCGACGCGATGGCCGCGGCGCTGCCCGAGGCCAAGGTCGTCGTCGTCCTGCGCGACCCGACCCCGCGGGTCTGGTCCTTCTTCAACTTCATGAAGTCCCGCGCGACCGTCGACGCCGAGGCGCCCTTCGGGCCGTGGCTCGACCAGGCGGAGGCGCTCGTCGCGGCGGGCGTCGACCAGGACCGGGAGAACCACGCGTGGTCCGGGCTGGGCACCGGGATCTACCACCGGTGGCTCCCCGCGTGGACCGCCGCCTTCGGCGACCGGCTGCGGATCGTCTGGTTCGACGACCTCGCCGCCGACCCGCAGGCCGTCGTCGAGTCCCTGTGCGCGTGGGTCGGCGTCGACGTCGCCCCCGCCGCCGGGTTCTCCTACGAGATCGAGAACAAGACGCGCTCGTTCCGCTCCGGCGGTCTCCAGAAGGCCGCGCTCGCCGCGAACCGGTGGACGAAGTACTTCTGGGAGCGCAACCAGGGGCTGAAGAAGCTCGTGCGCAAGGCGTACTTCGTCGTCAACAAGGCCGACGACGGCAAGGTGCTCCCGGCCCAGGCCAAGGCCCGCCTCGACGCCTTCTACGCCCCCCACAACGCGACGCTGCTCGCCCAGCTCCCGGACGAGGCGAGGGCGAGCGCCCCGGCCTGGCTCACCCGGCCCGTCAGCTGAGGGTGCGGTAGACCGCGAGCATGTCGCGGGCGACCGCGGCGGGCCGGTAGGTCCCGCTCGTCGCGAACCCGGCCTCGGCGAGGCGGGCCCGCAGGGCGCCGTCGTCGGCGAGGCGTCCGATCGCCTGGGCGTAGCCGTCGACGTCGCCGGGGGTGACGAGGAGGGCGTCGACGCCGTCGGTCGCGACCTCGGCGGGTCCGCCGGCGTCCGCGGCGACGACCGGACGGCGGGCCGCCATCGCCTCGACGACGACCTGGCCGAACGGCTCCGGGCTCGTGGAGGCGTGGACGACGACGTCGAGCGCGGCGTACTCGGCCTCGACGTCGGGGCGGAAGCCGCGGAACTCCACCCGGTCCTCGAGCCCGAGCGCGCGGACCTGCTCGGTCAGGGACCGCTCGTAGGCGTCCTCGCCGAACATCGCCGACCCGACGAGCCGGGCCCGCAGGTCGCGGCCGGCCGCGGCCTTGGCGAAGGCGTCGAGGAAGACGTGCTGGCCCTTCCACGGCGCGAGCCGCCCGACGATGCCGACGACGAGGGGGCGCCCGTCGGCCGGCGGCGGGGGCTGCGGCGCCCGGACCGGGTCCGGGACGACGTCGTAGACGACGGTGCTGCGCCGCGGGACGGTCGACGCCGTCATCCGCGAGTTGACGACGACCGCCGACGGCAGCGCGTACGACAGCCCGCGGACGAGCCCGACGGCGGGCGTGGGCAGGTAGTCGGACGCGATCCGGTCGCGCAGGTGCCACAGCACCGGCCGGCGCGCGGCCCGGCCGGCGACGCCGCCGTAGAGCGCGGCCTTGAGCGAGTTCGTGTGGACGACGTCCGGGCGCAGAGTCCGCAGCCGGCGCGCGGTGTCGGCGACGTACCCGCCGAGCGTGCGCAGGACGGCGGGGGACAGGCCGCCGGCGGTCACGGCCTCCTTGCGGGTGTCGCGCAGCCCGGCGTCCATCGGGAGCACCTCGACCTGCGCGCCGGCGGCGACGAGCCGCTCCGCGATCGGGCCCTCCTCGCCGAGCCAGACGTGCGCCTCGACGTCGTCGCGCAGCGCGTCGAGCATCCGGGCGAGGGCGATCTCCCCGCCGGACAGCTGGGCGCAGTGGTCGAGGTAGACGACCTTGAGCCGGCTCACCGCCCGCGCTCGCCGTC
>JBQGCR010000252.1:0-1756 GCA_052038585.1 Kineosporiaceae bacterium | reverse complement strand
CGCACGGCGAGACCGGCGAGCGGGCACTCCAGGGCCGCGGCGCCGTCGTCACCGCCGGCGAGCCGGTTGGCGCGCACGAGCGCGGACCGGTCGGCCGCGCCGGAGCGCGCCGTCCCCCAGCGGGCGGCGTCGGGCCGCCCGAGGTCCTGCACGCACGTGCCGGGCGTGGCCGCGAGGACCGTGAGGGTGGTGGCCGGCGGGGTCAGCACGGCCGCAACCGCACGCGGTCGCCCGGGGCGAGCAGCGCCGGCGGCGTGCGCGCCGGGTCGAAGAGCACGGCGTCGGTCCGGCCGAGCAGGTGCCAGCCGCCGGGACTGTCCGCGGGGTAGATCCCCGTCTGCCCGGCGGCCACGGCGAGCGACCCGGCGGGCACCCGGGTCCGCGGGGTCGCGAGCCGTCCGACCCGGTCCAGCGGGGGCGGGGTGCCGTCGAGGTAGGGGAAGCCGCGGGAGAAGCCGAGCAGGACGACGGTGTACGTGACGGCGCTGTGCCGGGCGACGACCTCCTCGACGGCCAGGCCGGTGAACGCCGCGACGGCCGGCAGGTCCGGCCCGTCGTAGACGACGTCGACCTCGACGGTCCGCTCACCGGCGTCCCTGGAGGGGCCGTCGTCGGCCGTCGTCGCGACGAGCGTCCCGAGCAGCCGGGCCGCGGCCCCCGGGTCCGTCCCGGGCGCGAGCCGGACGAGCACGCTCGCCCAGCCGGGCACGGTCTCGGCCGCCACCCCGCTCGCCCGCACCGCGGCGGCGTACCCGGGGACGGCCGCCGGGCCGGGCAGGTCGACGAGCAGCGCGTCCGGCCCGTACCGGCGCACCGGCCGCCCGGTCACGGCGCGAAGGCCCGCACCGTGACCCCGGCGTCCGCGAGCGCCGTGCGCACCCGGGCCGCGGACGTCGCGGCCCCCGGGGTGTCGCCGTGCAGGCAGATGCTCTCCACCCGGCCGGAGCGGGCGAGCCGGACGGCCTGGGCGGCGACGGCCCCGGGCTCGGTGAGCAGCGCGCCGGGCCGGTCGCGCGGGACGAGCCGGCCGTCGTCGGTGTAGCCGCGGTCGGCGAAGCCCTCGGCGACGACCCGCACGCCCGCCGCCCGGGCCGCGTCGGCGAGCGCGCCGTCGGCCGCCGTCAGCACGGCGAGGTCGTCGTCCCACGCGCGGACGGCCGCCACGAGCGCCCCGGCCTGCCCGGCGTCGGCGAGGACCCGGTGGTCGCGCGCGCCGTGCGGCTTGACGTAGCGCACCCGGGTCCCCGCGACCCGGCACAGCCCGGCGAGCGCCCCCAGCTGGTAGAGCACGTCGTTCTCGAGGTCGGCCGGGGCGACGTCCATGGCGCGCCGGCCGAAGCCGGCCAGGTCGGGGTAGGACACCTGGGCGCCGACGACGACGCCGTGGGCGGCCGCGCGGGCGACGACGTCGCGCAGGGTCGTCGGGTCCCCGGCGTGGAAGCCGCACGCGACGTTGGCGCTCGTGAGGTGCGGCAGGAGGGCGTCGTCGTCCCCGAGGCGCCACCGGCCGTAGGACTCGCCGAGGTCGGCGTTGAGGTCGACGACCGGGGGCTGCGACGCGCTCACGCGCCCATCCTGCCCGGCGGGAGCGACGCGGGAGGGCCGGGCGCACGGCGGCGGTGCCCGCGGTGGCACGATGCGCACGTGCCGACCTCGCGCCGCAGACGCACGCCCGCCACCCTCGGCGACGTCGCGCGGGCCGCGGGCGTGTCGACGGCGACGGTCTCCTTCGTCCTCAACGGCCGCGCGCAGGGGC
>JBQGCR010000251.1:0-9482 GCA_052038585.1 Kineosporiaceae bacterium | reverse complement strand
GAAGTCGACGTGCCCCGGGGTGTCGATCATGTTCAACGCGAAGGTCTCGGAACCCGACTCCCACGGCATGCGCACGGCCTGCGACTTGATCGTGATGCCGCGCTCGCGCTCGATGTCCATCCGGTCGAGGTACTGCGCCCGCATCTGCCGCGCGTCGACCACGCCGGTGAGCTGGAGCATGCGGTCGGCCAGCGTCGACTTGCCGTGGTCGATGTGGGCGATGATGCAGAAGTTCCGGAGCGCCTCCGGGGGCGTGGCGGACGGCGTGTACGCCGTTCGGGCCATCGGGGACACGCGGGACTACCTCGCTCGTCGTCGGGGGCGGCGGTGGTGCGGGACGCCCCCATCGTCCCACGGCCGCGCACCCGGTGCGCTCAGCCCGCCCGGTTCGAGACGACCCAGCGGATGCGCACGCTCGTGCTCGCCGGCCCGTTCGTCGCGGTCAGGACGCTGTCGTACGTCCCCGCCCGGGTGGGCCGGCCGAACACCAGGCCAGTGACGGGGTGGACGCTCAGACCCGGCGGCAGGTCCTCGTCCTCCCAGCGCAGCCGGTAGCCGTTGGGGTCGCTCGCCGCGAGCGGCAGGGAGACGACGACGCCGGTCGTCGCCGTCAGCCGCGGCGCCACCGCGTCGACCACGGGAGCGGCGGGGGTCGCGAGCGGGGCGAAGACGGCCTCCACCCGCTGCCCCGCGGCCTTGACCCGCAGGTGCGGGTCCGTGCCGCGCGCCGCGCCGGTCCAGCGGACGAACCGGAACCCGGGGGCCGGGCGGGCGGTGACGTCGACGGGCACGTCCGCCCAGTACCGCCCGGTCCACGAGGTCGCCGGACCGTACGCGCCGGACAGGTCGAGCGTGCCGACGTCGACCGTGCCGGCCGCGGCGTCGGACGTCGCGACGGTGAGCGGGGTGAGCCGGCCCAGGCGCAGGTAGCGCCGGGTGTCGTCGACGTAGTAGGCCGGCCGCTGCCGCAGGAAGGTGCGCAGCGTGTCGACGTTGCGCCGCCACAGGGACGTCGTCAGCGGGACGAGCGAGACCCGCACGTGCTCGGGCATGTACGGGGCCATCCGCGCGGCCATCGCGTCCAGCGCGGCGGTGGACGAGGCGGGGTCGAGGGCGGTGTTGAGCTGGTCGGCGATGACCGTCGCGTAGAGGCGCTTGAACTCGGGGTTGCGCAGGAGGGACTTCATGAGCCGGCCCGGCGTCCCGGCCGTGTACTCGTCGTTCTGGTCGGAGGCCGCGCGGACGTCGTAGCTGATCGGGTTGGGGTTGGGCCCGCCGCCGGAGATGTCGAAGTCGTGCGGGCGGAAGCGCCAGCGGCCGTCGTAGTCGTCGGCCTTGAAGGCGTGGACGTTGCGGTCCTGCCAGTCCGGGCTCGCGGCGAACAGGTGCAGGGCGAAGTCCTTCGCGAAGTTCTCGACGTCGAGCAGCCGGGTCGCCCGGGCGTAGTTCGCGGCGACGGACATGTCCCGGCCGGTCACGTACGCGACGGCCGCGTCGTAGTCCTCCACGGCCCTCTCGCCGGAGAGCACGGTGCGGTCGCTGAGGTAGGACACGGCGTCGTCGTCGACGTCGTACTCGGCGGCGACGAGCTTCTCGTCCTCCTTCTCGCGCAGGTCCATCATCCCGCGGTAGCTGCCGTCGAGGAACACGTGCACCGGCTCGCTCGCGGACGGCGCGAGTCCCGTGCCGCGGCCGAGCGACTGCCAGAACTGGTCGCGCAGGTGGGCGCCGTAGTAGTCCGTCCCGCCGTTGCGCAGCCGGAAGCGGTCGAACGTCGTGCGGTCGGGGACGGCGGAGAAGACCGGCGCCTCGACGTCCTTGACGCCGAGCGCGTCACGGAGCTTGACGTCGAGCGGGAGCTGGCGCTGCAGCACCCGGCTGCCGATCTGGCCGGCGTCCTCGAGCACCACCTCGGCGGAGAAGACCGTGGTGCCGTCGGGCTCGACGAGCCCGGCGTGGCCGCGCCAGCCCTGCGTCGGGGCGCGCAGCCCCGCGAGGTAGCCGATCCGGTCGGCGGGGGCCATCGACAGGAAGAGCAGGCGCTGGCCGGCCCACCGGGAGGCGAAGGGGTCGACGACGTAGGTCGCCGAGACGACCGGGCTCGGCGCCGCGCCCGGCGCGAACGCGGCCACGCGCA
Source organism: Kineosporiaceae bacterium (assembly GCA_052038585.1). Lineage (GTDB taxonomy): Bacteria > Actinomycetota > Actinomycetes > Actinomycetales > Kineosporiaceae > JBQGCR01. The sequence continues at coordinate 7,345 of JBQGCR010000251.1, read as the reverse complement.
GCGTCGTCGTCGTCGCGACGAGCATCGACCTCGGGAACGTCCGCGACGACGGCGTCGGCAGCGAGCCGTCGGTCGTGTAGCGCAGGGTGGCCCCGGCCGGGCCGCTCGCGGTCACGGTAACGGGACGGCGGCTCACACCGCTGCCGCGGGACAGCACCGGCGCCGCCGGCGGGAGGGCCGCCGTCCGGCCCGCGTTGCGCGCCCCGGGCGTCGGGGCCAGGCACGTCGTGAACGCCGCTGCCGCACCGCCTCCGGGCGTGCGGCACCACGACGTGTCCGGCGCGAGGAGCGGCAGCGCCACGCTGTCGACGGGGCGTCCGGCGTCCGTGCCGTCCGGCGCCGTGAGGACGACGGAGTCGTCGCCGTTGTCGAGGCCGAAGCTCGTGTGCAGGTTCGCCCGGTCCGCACGCCGGTCCGCCTTGTCGGTCCAGACCCGCAGGAAGCCGTTGCGGGGCAGGCGGGTCCCGGCCGGGAAGACCCAGCGGAAGGGGTTCTTGTCCGCGTTCGACAGTCCCCACCCCGACAGGTCCACCGCGACGGGGCCGGGGTTGGCGATCTCGACCCAGTCGCCGACGTCGCCCACCTCGTCCCGCGCGCCGGACAGGTTCGCCGCCGAGACCTCCGAGATCACCGGGTCGGCGGCCGCGGCCTGCGCCGGGGGCGCCGCCCCGGTCACGGCGACCGCGACACCCGCGGCCACGAGCCCCACGAGGAGGCGGCGCGCGGGACGGGGCGAGGTGGCCGGCGCACCGGCGGACGTCATGATCACACGCGGAGCATAGTGATCATCGTCCGGTCCGCGGAGTGCTTTCCGGCACATCGCGCCGGGCTCGCCCTACGGCGTGAGGACCCCGACCGGGAGCGGGGTGAAGGCGGACTGCCCGGGATAGGTCCAGTCCACCGAAAGCCGTGCGTCCCAGGCGATGTCGCGGTACTCCAGCCGGATCGGCGTCGGCGTCCGCGCGGCGAGGCGAACCGTCGCCGTCGGCGCGGTGTCCCGGCCCGACCAGTCGTCGAGGACGAGGCGGTCGCCGACCCACAGGCGCACCCCGTCGTCGCGGCGGATCGTCGTGCGGAAGGTGTAGGAGCCGGTCGTCGGCACCGTGATCGAGCCCGTCCAGCGCGCCGACCACGAGAACCCGGTGCCCGGCACCGGCTCGTCGAAGAGCCCGAGGTCCACCGCCGGGTAGCCGACCCGGGTCGCGACGAGCTCGCGGAAGGCGTCGTCGTCGTACCACCGGGCCGTCAGGCCGGTCCCGTCACCGGTGACCACGCGGGGGACCACGACGCTGCGGTCGAGGGCGTTGGCGACGGTCCAGGCGATGGGCACCACGGTGCTCGTCACGCCGTTCGAGACGGTCACCGTCGAGGCCCACGTGCCGGCCCGGTTCGGGCTGCCGTGCACGAGCCCCGTCTCCGGGTCGACGCTCACGCCCGCCGGGAGGTCCTTGTCGTCGTAGGTCAGCGGCAGCCCGGAGGGGTCGCTCGCCTGCACCTGGAGCGAGACCGGGACGCCCGTCGTCGCCGTCTGCGGCCCGACCGCGCGCACCGTCGGTGCCGGGGTGGACGCCACCGCCGCGAACACCGCCCGGTACGTGCGCCCCGCCCCCGCCGGGACGGTCACGGTGCGCGTCGTCGCCGTCGACGACCCGCTCCAGCGGACGAAGGCGAACCCGGGCCGGGGGACGGCGGTCAGGGTCACCGGGACGTCGGCCCAGTAGGCCCCGGTCCAGGCCGCCGGGGTGCCGGCGAACCGGTCGGTGAGGTCGAGCGTGTTCACCCGCACGGTGCCGGCGCCGGGGTCGGAGACGCCCACGGTGAGCGGGACCCGCGCCCCCAGACCGAGATACGCGCGGGTGTCCCCCTCGTAGAACGGCGCCCGGTCGGTGAGGAAGGCCCGCAGCCGGGCCACCTCGCCCTTCCACGCCCCGAGCGAGGCGGGCTGGCCGTTCGTCGCGACCTGGTTCGGCACGTACGGCTCCATCGCCGAGGCGAACCGGTCGAGCAGCGGCAGCGTCTCCTGCGGCCGCAGGACCGAGCTCAGCTGGTCGGCGATGACGTTGGCGTACAGCGTGCGGAACCGGGGGCTCGCGAGGAGGGCCGCCATGAGCGCGCCGTGCTCCTGCTTCGTCGAGTACTTCGAGCTCATGTCGGTCGACACCGACGTGTCGTGACCCCAGATGTTCGTCCCGTCCGAGGCGATGTCGAAGTCGTGCAGCCGGAAGCGCCACCTGCCGTCGTGGTCGGGCATCCGGTACATCTGCCGGTTCTTGAACGGCCAGTCCCGCGCGGCGGCGAAGAGGTGGATCGCGAAGTCCTGCGCGAAGCTCTCCACGTCGAGGAGGCGGGTCGCCCGGTCGTAGTTCGCCGCCACGGACATGTCGTTGTTCCGGATGAAGCGGACGACGGCCGCCCAGTCCTCGAGCGAGGTGTCGCCGTTGAGCGACTCGTCGTCGTTGAGGAACTGCGTGCTGTCCGCGTCGACGCCGTCGAAGGCCGTCTCGACGATCGTCTCGTCCTCGCGCTGGCGCAGGTCCATGAGGCCGTGGTACCGGCCGTTGAGGAAGACCTGCACCGGCTCCGACGCGGACGGCGCGAGCCGCGCCTGCGCGCCCACCGCCTGCCAGAACTGGTCGCGCAGGTGCGCCTCCTGGTAGTCGTCCCCGCTGTTGCGCAGCCGGAACCGGTCGAACGAGGTGAGGTCCGGACGGGCGCTGAACACGGGATGGTCGACCGACGACGTCCCGAGGTCGTCGGTGAGCTTGATGTCCAGGGGCATCGTCGCCTGGTCCTGCCGGCTGCCGGCCTGGCCGGCGTCGTCGGTGAGCGCCTCGGCGGCGAAAGCCGTCGTCCCGTCCGGGGCGACGAGCTCGACGGCCGAGCGCCAGCCCTGGGCGGGCGCGCGGCCCTTGGCGGTGAAGGAGTCCCGGTCGCCCGGGCGCATCGTGACGAACAGGAGCCGCTGGCCGGCGAACCGGGCGCGCGGGCCGACGACGTACGTCGCCGAGACCGGCAGGCTCGGCTGGCGGCCGGCGCGGAACGCCCTGACGCGCAACGCCGTCGGCTCGCTCACCGTGAGCGGGCCGCTCGCGACCGCGGAGGCGCCGGTCGGCTCGCTGCCGTCCGTCGTGTACCGCAGCGTCGCCCCCGCGGGGCCGGTGGCCGTGACCCGGACCGCACCCGGGTACACCCCGCTGGGCAGCGAGAGGGTCGGCGGCGCGAGGAGCCCGCCCGCCGTCGCGCCGGCGTTCGCCGCGCCGGGGGTCGGGTCGAGGCAGGCCGTGAACGGGGCGTCGGGCCGGGCCTCGGGCATCCGGCACCACGAGACGTCCGGTCCGACGGGCTCGAGGTCCACCTGGTCGACGAGGGTGCCCGTCGCCGTGCGGTCCGGGGCGGTGAGGACGACGGAGTCGTCGCCGTTGTCGAGGCTGAAGCTCGTGTGCAGCGGCGCGGCGGGGTCGCGCCGGTCCGCCTTGTCGGCCCAGACGACGAGCCTCGCCCCGGCACCGATCCGCGCGCCCTCGGGGAAGACCCAGCGGAAGGGGTTCTTCGCGCTGTCCGACAGGCCCCACCCGGCGAGGTCGACCGGCGTCGGCGCGAGGTTCCGCAGCTCGACCCAGTCCCCGAAGTCGCCGGTCTCGTCCGCCACGGTCGCGACGTTCGTCGGGCCGACCTCGGAGACGAGGACGGCCGGGAGGGCGGCGACGGCGGCCTGCGCGCCGACCGCCGGGAGCCCGGCGGCGCCGAGCGCCGCGACGGCGGACGCGGCGACGGCGCGCCGCCGCCAGGAGGACCAAGATCGACGGATCACGCAGCGAAGGGTAGCGGTCGGACGATCTTCGTCGACGGCGCAGCGGCGCACGTCACACCAGGCGCGTGACCTCGACCGACACGAACAGGGACGAGCTGGCCGGACCGGCGAAGATGCCCTTGAGCGGCGGCACGTCGGCGTAGTCCCGGCCGCGGGCGACGAGGACGTGGTCGACGCCCACCTCGCGCACGCTCGTCGGGTCGAAGGCGCGCCAGCCCCCGGCCCACCACTCGACCCAGGCGTGGCTCTCCCCCTCGACGGTCTCGCCGACGCCCGCCTCGGGGTGGGGGTGCAGGTACCCCGAGACGTAGCGCGCCGGGATGCCGAGGTGGCGCAGCGCGCCGACCGACAGGTGCGCGAAGTCCTGGCACACCCCGGACCGGGCCGACCACACCTCGGCGGCGTCGCTGTGGACGCCCGTGACGCCCGGGCGGTACTCGACGACGGCGCGCAGGCGCTCGCAGACGGCGCGCGCGGCGGCGTCCGGCCCGAGCCCGGCGGCGGCCTCCTCGGCGAGCGCCGCGACCTCCGGCACCGGCGTCGTCCGCGGCGTCTGGACGAGCCACTCGACGCGCGCGTCGCGCACCGCCTCGTCGCGCAGCGCGTCCCAGCCGGCGTCGAGGACGAGGCCGTCCGGGGCCGAGGTCTCCACGGTGCTCGTCGAGACGACCGTGAGCTCGCGGTGCGGCGCGAGCATCTCGAAGGCGCTGACCTGGGTGCCCCAGTAGTCCCAGTACGTCAGCGACCACGTCACCGGCGTCACCTCGGTCCGCGCCTCGAGCACCGTCTGGGTCGGCGTCGTCAGCGGGGTCATCCGCGCCTCGTTGTACGACGCGGCGACCGGGGCCTCGTAGCGGTAGCCCGTGCGGTGGACGATCCGCAGCCGCCGGGCGGTGCCGGCCGGCAGGGTGCCGAGCGTGCGGGCGTACGGGGCGCTCACGAGACCTCCTCGAGCCAGGCGGTCGCCACACCGCGGGGGAAGAAGCGGCGGGCGATGGCGTCGCTCGCGGCCGAGCAGGCCACCTGGACCTGCTCCATCTCCTCGGGCAGCCGGTCGACGATCTCGTCGAGCGAGCGGTACTCCAGGCCCGTGCGGGCCCGGCCGAGCGCCCGGCGCGCGGGGTCGCTGATCCCGCTGCGCTCGGTCGCCGGGGAGAGCTCGGCGAGGCACTCCTCCGCGGTGGCGAGGGCGTGGACGACCGAGCGCGGGAAGAGCCGGTCGAGCAGGAGGAACTCCGCGGCCCGCTCGTCGGTCGCGACGCCGCGGTAGGTGCGCAGGTAGGACTCGTACGCCCCGCACGAGCGCAGGAGCGTCGTCCACGTCGCCGCGCTCGCGCCGATCGCGCTCGTCGCGACGAGCCGGGCCGTCATGTCGGCCCGCTCGAGGCTGCGGCCGAGGACGAGGAAGCGCCAGGCGTCGTCCCGGGTCATCGTCGAGTTCGAGATGCCGGCCACGAGGGTCGCGCGCTCGCGGACCCACGCGAAGAACTGGTGCGGCGTCGTCGCCGTCCGCCGCGCCCGCGGGATGCCGATGTGGGTCGTGTTCAGGCACTCCCACAGCTCGGTCGAGACCGTCTCGCGGGCCCGGCGGGCGTTCTCCCGGGCCGCCCCGAGCGCCCCGACGATCGTGCTCGGGGTCGAGACGTCGTAGGCGAGGGTGGTCAGGACGTAGCCGCGGTCGACCTCGCCGTCCGGCGCGGGCGCGCCCATGACGGACAGCAGCGCCCGGCACGCCTCGTTCTCCTCCAGCCAGGAGTCCTCGAGGAGCATCTGGAGGTGGACGTCGAGGATGCGCGCGGTGTCGTCCGCCCGCTCGACGTACCGGCCGATCCAGAAGAGGGACTCCGCGATCCGGCTCAGCACGCGCGGTCACCGCCGTCCGTCGTCGTCTGCTGCTGCTGTTGTTGCTGCTGCTGCTGGACGGTCGCGGCGGCGCCGCTGTCGTCCGGGGCGAGGTCCGGGCCGGCCATCGGCTGCACCCGGGCCAGGGTCGAGGTGGCCCGGCGGCGCGCCTGGGCGATCGACGTCGTCGTCCCCGACAGCACCCACGTGTCCTTGGACCCGCCGCCCTGGCTGGAGTTCACGACGAGCTGGCCCTCGGGGAGCGCGAAGCGGGTCAGCCCGCCGGGCAGGACGAAGACGTCCTCGCCGTCGTTGACCGCGAACGGGCGCAGGTCGACGTGCCGGGGCGCGAGCTGGCCCTCGATGAGCGTCGGGACGGTCGAGAGCTGGACGACGGGCTGGGCGATCCAGCCGCGCGGGTCCTCCTCGACCTTGGCGCGCAGCTCGGCGAGCTCGGCGCGGGTGGCGCGCGGCCCGATGACCAGGCCCTTCCCGCCGGAGCCGTCGACCGGCTTGAGGACGAGCTCGTCGAGCCGGTCGAGCGCCTCGGCGAGGTCGTCGGGCTCGCTGAGCCGGTAGGTGCGCACGTTCTGCAGGACCGGCTCCTCGCCGAGGAAGAACCGGATGAGGTCCGGGACGTAGGAGTAGACGAGCTTGTCGTCCGCGACCCCGTTGCCGACGGCGTTGGCGATCGTCACCCGGCCCGCGCGGGCGGCGTTGAGCAGGCCGGGACAGCCGAGCAGGCTGTCCTGGCGGAACTGGACGGGGTCGAGGAACTCGTCGTCGACGCGCCGGTAGACGACGTCGACCTGCCGCTCGCCGTCCGTCGTCCGCATCATGACCCGGCCGCCGCGGCACACGAGGTCGCGGCCCTCGACGAGCTCGACGCCCATCGTCCGGGCGAGCAGGGTGTGCTCGAAGTACGCGCTGTTGTAGATGCCGGGCGTGAGGACGACGACGGTGGGGTCGGCCACCCCGGCCGGGGCGCTCGCCCGCAGCGCGGCGAGGAGCATCGCCGGGTAGTCCGAGACGGGGCGGATCCGGTGGGTCGCGAACGCCTCGGGGAAGACGTGCATCATGGCCCGCCGGTTCGCCATGACGTAGGAGACCCCGGACGGCACGCGGACGTTGTCCTCGAGCACCCGGAAGCGGCCCTCCTCGTCGCGGATGAGGTCGATCCCCGCGACCTGGATCCGCACGCCGTTGGCCGGGTTGATCCCCGCGGCGACGCGCTGGAAGTTCGTCGACGACGCGATGACGCTCCACGGCAGCACGCCCGCCTTGACCGCCTCCTGGCGGCCGTACACGTCGGCGAGGAAGGCCTCGAGGGCGAGCACCCGCTGCCGGACGCCGCGCTCGACGGCCTCCCACTCCTCGGCCGCGATGACCCGCGGGACGACGTCGAGCGGGAACGGCCGCTCCTCGCCGGCGAAGTCGAAGGTGACGCCCTGGTCGAGGTAGGAGCGCGCCAGGGCCTCCGCGCGGGTGCCGAGCTCGGAGCCGGTGAGCTTGCGCAGCGTCCCGTGGACCGCCCGGTAGGGCCGGCGCGGCTGCTCCAGGTCGGCGAGCATCTCGTCCCACGCGGCCCCGAGCCGGTAGTCGTCGAACAGGTCGGCCATGCGCGCACCCTAGGGCCCGCGTGTCACGCGGACGTTACCCAGGCGCAATCCCGACGTTCGTGTCACACCCCCC
>JBQGCR010000250.1:0-6168 GCA_052038585.1 Kineosporiaceae bacterium | reverse complement strand
GGCCGCGGCGTCCCGGCGGCGCTGCCAGGCGTCGCCCGCCCGCGTGCGGCGCACCGAGTACGGGCCGCCGGTCAGGGCCGCGTCGGCGACGAGGTGGTGCGGGGCGCCGTACGTCACGCCGACGGTCACGAGGTCGCCCGGCCGCGGGACCTCGCCGCCGTCCGGGACGGCCAGGTGGACGAGCCGGTTGTCCGGCGCGCGGCCCGAGAGCCGTTGCGTCGCACCGTCCTTGCGGCCCTCGCCCTCGGCGAGGAGCACCTCGACGGTGCGCCCCTCCTGGGCCCGGTTCTCCTCCCAGGAGATCTGCTCCTGGAGGGCGACGAGCCGCTCGTACCGCTCCTGGACGACCGCCTTGGGGACCTGGTCGGCGAGCGAGGCCGCCGGGGTCCCGGGCCGCGGGGAGTACTGGAAGGTGAACGCCTGCGCGAAGCGGGCCTGCGCGACGACGTCGAGGGTCGCCTGGAAGTCGGCCTCGGTCTCGCCCGGGAAGCCGACGATGATGTCGGTGCTGATCGCGGCGTCCGGGATCTGCGCCCGGACCCGGTCGAGGATGCCGAGGAAGCGCTCGCTGCGGTAGGAGCGCCGCATGGCCCGCAGCACGGCGTCCGAGCCGGACTGCAGCGGCATGTGCAGCTGCGGCATGACGTTCGGGGTGGCCGCCATGGCCTCGACGACGTCGTCGGTGAACGCGGCCGGATGGGGGCTGGTGAAGCGGACGCGCTCGAGGTGCTCGATCTCGCCGCAGGCGCGCAGGAGCTTGGCGAACGCGCCGCGGTCGCCGAACTCGACGCCGTAGGTGTTGACGTTCTGGCCGAGCAGCGTCACCTCGACGACGCCCTCGGCGACGAGGGCCTCGACCTCGGCGAGCACGTCGCCGGGACGGCGGTCCTTCTCGGTGCCGCGCAGGCTCGGGACGATGCAGAAGGTGCACGTGTTGTTGCACCCGACGCTGATGGAGACCCAGGCGGCGTAGGCGGACTCGCGGCGGGTCGGCAGCGTCGAGGGGAAGACGTCGAGGCTCTCGAGGATCTCCACCTGGGCGGACTCGTTGTGCCGGGCGCGCTCGAGCAGCACCGGCAGGGACCCGATGTTGTGGGTGCCGAAGACGACGTCGACCCACGGGGCCTTGCGCACGATCGTGTCGCGGTCCTTCTGGGCGAGGCACCCGCCGACGGCGATCTGCATGCCGGGCCGTGAGGCCTTGACCGGCGCGAGGTGGCCGAGGTTGCCGTAGAGCTTGTTGTCGGCGTTCTCGCGGACCGCGCACGTGTTGAAGACGACGACGTCGGCGCCGTCGCCGTCGCCGGCCCGCACGTAGCCGGCCGCCTCGAGCAGGCCCGAGAGCCGCTCGGAGTCGTGGACGTTCATCTGGCAGCCGAAGGTGCGCACCTCGTACGTGCGGGTGGGCACGTCGTCGGGCGCGTCGTCGGGGGCCGGGACCGGGGTGGCGTCGAGGGCAGTCATGGCCCGTCCAGGGTACGGCCCGTCGCGGGGTGGCTCGCCGTGACGCCGGTGCATACGCCGCGTCACCGACACACGGTTGTTATCGCCCCTGAACACCCCGAACCACAGCCAGTGCGTATCTTGTCCGCATGACGGACAGCGTGCAGGACAGCGTGGCCGGCGGCCGGCGGCCGCTCGTCGTCCTCGAGGGGGTCGACAAGCACTTCGGCGCGCTCCACGTGCTCCAGGGCATCGACCTCACCGTGGGCCAGGGCGAGGTCGTCGTCGTCATCGGCCCGTCCGGCTCCGGCAAGTCCACCCTCTGCCGGACGATCAACCGGCTCGAGACGATCGACTCCGGCCGGATCCTCCTCGACGGGCAGCCGCTGCCCGAGGAGGGCAAGGAGCTCGCCCGCCTGCGGGCCGACGTCGGCATGGTGTTCCAGTCGTTCAACCTCTTCGCCCACAAGACGATCCTCGAGAACGTCACCCTCGGGCCGGTCAAGGCCAAGGGGGTCTCGGCCGGCCAGGCGGAGAAGGACGGGCTGGCCCTGCTCGAGCGGGTGGGCGTCGCCAACCAGAAGGACAAGTACCCCGCCCAGCTGTCCGGCGGCCAGCAGCAGCGCGTGGCCATCGCCCGGGCGCTGGCGATGAGACCGAAGGTCATGCTCTTCGACGAGCCCACCTCCGCGCTCGACCCGGAGATGATCAACGAGGTGCTCGACGTCATGAGCAGCCTCGCCGCCGACGGCATGACCATGGTCGTCGTCACCCACGAGATGGGCTTCGCCCGGCGCGCCGCCGACCGCGTCGTCTTCATGGCCGACGGGCGGATCGTCGAGCAGGCGGCCCCCGAGGAGTTCTTCTCCAACCCGCGCAGCGACCGGGCGCGCGACTTCCTGTCCAAGATCCTCACGCACTGACCACGTCCCACGTTCCCCTGAACGCCACCCACGACCGAAAGGTGCGTCCGATGACGTTCCGCCGCAGCCGTCTCGCCGCCGTCGCCCTCGCGGGCGCCCTCGCCCTCGCCGCCTGCGGCGGCGGGGACTCCGCCTCCGACGGCGCGACCGTCGAGCCCGCCGAGAACCCGACCTTCGAGGCCGGGACGACGATGGCCGAGCTCAGCGAGGCCGGCTCCATCACCGTCGGCACGAAGTTCGACCAGCCGGGCTTCGGCCTGCAGGGCCTCGACGGCAAGCCCGCCGGCTTCGACGTGGAGATCGCCAAGATCATCGCGGCCAAGCTCGGGATCTCCGAGGACTCGATCGAGTGGAAGGAGACGCCGTCCGCCGTCCGCGAGGAGTCGATCGAGCGCGGCGACGTCGACATGGTCGTCGCCACGTACACGATCAACGACAAGCGCCGCGAGCGGATCTCCTTCGCCGGCCCGTACTACGTCGCCGGCCAGCAGCTCATGGTCGCCGCCGACGACACCGCCATCACCGGGCCGGAGTCGCTCAAGGCCAACCCCGGCTCGAAGGTCTGCTCGGTCACCGGCTCGACGCCGGCCGAGAACATCAAGACCTACCTCGCCGCGCCCGACCAGCTCGTGCTCTTCGACGTCTACGACAAGTGCGCCGACGCGCTGCGCACGGGTCAGGTCGCGGCCGTGACGACGGACAACGTCATCCTCCTCGGCTTCGTCGCCGAGTCCGACGGCCAGTTCAAGCTCGTCGGCGAGCAGTTCACCGAGGAGCCGTACGGCATCGGGGTGAGCAAGGGCGACACCGCCTTCTGCGAGTTCGTCAACACCACGCTCGCCGAGGCCGCGGAGGACGGCTCCTACGAGGAGGCCTGGACCTCCACCGCCGGCGAGGTCGAGGGCTCGCAGACCCCGACGCTGCCCGAGCCGCAGCCCTGCAGCTGACGGACGGAAGGTAGGCGCTCGCGGTGGACGCGATCACCGAGAACCTCGACCTGTTCACGAGCGGGTACCTCGTGTCCCTGCGGCTGTGCCTCTACGGGCTCGTCGGCTCGCTCGTGCTCGGGACGGTCATCGCGGCGTGCCGGGTCTCCCCCGTCGCCCCGCTGCGGCTCTTCGGGACCGCGTGGGTCAACGTCGTGCGGAACTGCCCGCTGACCGTCGTCCTGTTCTTCTTCGCCTTCGGGCTGCCGGAGATCGGGGTCAACGGGTCGTACTGGTGGTTCGGCATCGGCGGGCTCGTCGTCTACACCTCCGCCTTCGTCGCCGAGGCCCTGCGGGCCGGGATCAACACCGTGCCCGCGGGGCAGGCGGAGGCGGCGCGGGCGATCGGGCTGACCTTCGGGCAGACGCTGAGCACCGTGATCCTGCCGCAGGCGTTCCGCAGCAGCATCCCGCCGCTCGGCAGCGTCATCATCGCGATGTTCAAGAACTCGGCCGTCGTCGGCGCCTTCGGCGTCGGGCAGGACCTGTTCAGCCTCGGCAACTCCCTGACGAGCGCCCAGGGCTACGCCGCCCTGCCGGTCTTCACCGGGGTGGCCGTCGGGTACCTGCTCATCACCCTGCCCGCGGGCGCGTTCCTCGCCGGGCTCGAGCGCAAGGTGGCGATCGTCCGATGAGCGTCCCGACGCAGACCCGGCCCGCGCCCCGCCGGTCCGCGGCGCCGGCGAGCGTGCTCTACGACGCGCCGGGTCCCCGGGCCCGCCGGCGGGCCCTCGTCGGCGGGCTCGTCGCGACCGCCGTCCTCGCCGCCCTCGTCGGGTACGCCCTGTGGCGGCTCTACGAGGCCGGGCAGTTCTCGTACGAGCGGTGGGGTCCCCTCCTCGACCCGTCGAACGAGGTCTTCACCCAGGTCTGGACGCTGCTCGGCGCCGGCCTGCGGGCGACGCTCGTCGCGGCGTCGCTCGCAATCGTCCTGTCCCTCGTGCTCGGCACCGCGCTCGGGATCGCCCGGATGATGCTCGGGTTCTGGGGGCGGCTGCCGCTCGTCGGCGTCATGGAGGTGCTGCGCGGGCTGCCGGTCGTCATCTCCATCTACTTCGCCTACCGGGTGCTGCCCGAGATCGGCGTCGACGTCGGGCCGCTCCCCGGCGAGGACGGGCTGTGGTACCTCGTCATCGGCCTCACCGCGTACAACATGGTGATCATCGCCGAGATCCTCCGCGCCGGCGTCGCGTCGTTGCCCCGCGGCCAGCGCGAGGCCGGGCTGGCCGTCGGGCTGACGCCGGGCCAGACGATGCGGATCGTCCTGCTGCCGCAGGCGATGCGGGCCATGCTGCCGGCGCTCATCAGCCAGATCGTCGTCATCCTCAAGGACACCTCGCTGGCGGCGGTGCTCGCGATCTACACCGAGCTCCTGCGGGCGGGCAACCTCGTCGCGCAGAACCTCGACAACCGGATCCCGGTGCTCTTCCTCGTCGGGCTCATGTTCATCGTCATGAACTTCGCGCTCGGCAAGCTCGCCGAGTGGGTCGAGCGGCGCATGTCCCGCTCCCGGGCCTCCGGGACGACCCACGCCGAGGTCATGCCCTGACCGTCCCGCCCGGCCACCCCCGCCGGGTGCGGGCAGATCGGCAGGACACGCCCTGGGTGTGTCCTGCCGAAGTGCCCGCGCCCGGGCCCGTGAGGCAGGGGCGGGTCGGGGGCGGACGGGTCAGTCCTCGTCGAGGGACTCGCCGGTGACTTCGCGGATGGCGCGGAAGGCGACGCCGGCGCCGTAGCCCTTGCGGGCGAGCATCCCGGCGAGCCGGCGGGTGCGGCGGTCGGGCGCGTCGGCGTGCATCGAGGGCAGCCGGCGGCGGACGAGGGCCTTGGCGGCCTCGAGCTCGGCGTCGTCGTCGACGACCGAGACGGCGTCGCGGACCGTGTCGTCGTCGACGCCGCGCTCGCGCAGCTCGTGGGTGAGGGCCCGGCGGGACAGGCCGCGACCGCCGTGGCGGGACTGCACCCACATCCGGGCGAACTCCTCGTCGTCGACGAGGCGGACCGCCTCGAAGCGGTCGAGGACCTTCTCCCCCACGTCCTCCGGCACGCCGCGGCGGGCCATCGCGTCGGCGAGCTGCGCCCGCGTCCGCGGGGCCATGGTCAGCTGACGCAGCGCGATGGTCCGCGCGACGGACTCGGGGTCCGCGTCGGGGGTCGCGTCGGCCGGCGTGCCGGGGGTCGGCTCGAGCGGACCCCCGGCGCGCGCGGCGCGACGGCGTGGACGGCCTGCCATGGGTGACCGGGGCCCGGCGGGCGGCTCAGAAGTCGACCGTGGCCTCGGCCGGCGTGTCGACCTTCGGGCCGACGCCGAGCTTCTCCTTGATCTTCTTCTCGAGCTCGTCGGCGAGGTCGGGGTTGTCGCGCAGGAACGAGCGCGCGTTCTCCTTGCCCTGGCCGAGCTGGTCGCCGTCGTAGGTGTACCAGGCGCCGGACTTGCGGACGAAGCCCTGCTCGACGCCCATGTCGATGAGGCCGCCCTCGCGGGAGATGCCGACCCCGTAGAGGATGTCGAACTCGGCCTGCTTGAACGGCGGGCTCACCTTGTTCTTGACGACCTTGACGCGGGTGCGCGACCCGACCGCCTCGGTGCCGTCCTTGAGCGTCTCGATGCGGCGCACGTCGAGCCGCACGGAGGCGTAGAACTTCAGCGCGCGGCCACCGGTCGTCGTCTCGGGCGAGCCGAACATGACGCCGATCTTCTCGCGCAGCTGGTTGATGAAGATCGCCGTGGTGCCCGAGTTGTTCAGGGCACCGGTGATCTTGCGCAGCGCCTGCGACATGAGGCGGGCCTGGAGGCCGACGTGGCTGTCGCCCAT
>JBQGCR010000249.1:0-4260 GCA_052038585.1 Kineosporiaceae bacterium | reverse complement strand
CGACGTCCTCGCCCATCGCCCAGCCCGAGGGGTCGGCGGCCCGCTGCGCGGCCGACGTGCGGTCCCCGACGAGCGGCACCGGGCGGCGGTAGGTCCCGCTCACGAGGCGGCGACGGCCGGCTCGGCGAGCAGCTGCAGCAGGGCCTCCCGGCGGCGGACGACGTCGCCGACGACGACGACCGCGGGCGGCCGCACCTCGGCCGCCAGGTCCGCGAGCCCGTCGAGGGTGCCCGTCGTCACCGACTGGGCCGGGGTGCAGCCGTTCTCGACGACGGCGACCGGTGTCGTGGCCGGCCGTCCCCCGGCGAGCAGGGCCGCGGCGACGGCGGGCAGCGTCGCGACGCCCATGAGCACGACGAGCGTGCCGCGCAGCCGGGCGAGCGCCGGCCAGTCGGTGAGCGAGCGCGGGTCCCCCGGCGGGACGTGCGCGGAGACGACGACGACCTCGTGGGCGACGCCACGGTGCGTCACCGGGATGCCCGCGGCGGCGGGCGCGGCGAGCGCACTGCTCACCCCGGGCACGACCTCGCACTCGACGCCGGCGGCGACGCACGCGGCGAGCTCCTCGTGGCCGCGGCCGAAGACGTAGGGGTCGCCGCCCTTGAGCCGCACGACGCGGCGACCGGCGAGGGCGTGCTCGACGAGCAGCGCGTCGATCTCGTGCTGCGGCACGGCCGGCCCGCGCGGGTGCTTCGCGGCGTCCACCACCGTGACGCCGGGGCGCAGCCCGTCGAGCGCTCCTCGCGGGGCGAGGTGGTCGACGACGACGACGTCCGCCTCGTCGAGCAGCCGCCGGCCCCGGACCGTGAGCAGACCGGGGTCCCCCGGGCCGCCGCCGACGAGGGCGACCCGCCCGCGGCGCGCGCCGTCGTCGTCCGCCGTCGGCCGGTCCACGGCGGGCCCGTGGCCGTGGCCGTGCCCGTGGCCGTGGCCGTGCCCGTGGCCGTGGGCCGTGGGGTCGTCCGGGTGGTCGTGCGGGGTCTGGGCGCGCCCGACCTTGTCCTCCGCCCCGGGCAGGGCGACGCGGTAGGCGCACGTGTCGCAGTTCATCCGGATGTCGCCGTGGAGCGCCTCGCGGTAGCGCTCGAGGACGAGGTCGGCGAGGGCGTCGGTGTCGCCGAGGACGTCGGCGACGCGGACGTCGAGGTTCGGCCGGTCGCCGGCGAAGGCGTTCGCCTGCAGGCGGATGCGCTCCGGGAGGACACCCTCGAAGAGGAAGTACGGCGCGACGACGACGCGGCGCGCACCGAGCCGGACGGCCCGGTCGAGCGCGGCGGGCACCCCCGGCGCGGCGAGCGAGACGAAGGAGGTGTCGACGTCGTCGTAGCCCCGGCCCTCGAGGAGCAGCCGGGCGACCTTGGCGACCTCGGCGTTGGCGTCCGGGTCGGTCGAGCCCCGCCCGACGAGGACGACGTGGGTCCCGGTGCGCGGCAGGCCGTCCAGCGCCTCGTCGACCCGCCGGGCGAGCAGGTCCTGCAGGACCGGGTGCGGCCCGAGCGGCCGGCCGTACCGGTACGTCAGGCCCGGGTGGCGCACCTGCTCGCGCGCCATCGCGCCCGGGATGTCGCCCTTGCCGTGCCCCGCGGCGGCGAGCACGAGCGGCACGGCGGCGAGGTGCCGGTGGCCACGCCCGACGACGGAGGCGACGGCCTGCGTGACCGGCGGCGGGGCGAGCTCGATGAAGCCGCCCTCGACGACGTCCGGCGCGCCGGCCCGGTGGCGCACCCGGTCGACGAGCGCGCGGAACTGGGTGACACCCGCCGCGGACCGGGTCCCGTGGCCGACGACGAGCAGCGGGGTGGTGGTCATGCGTCCTCCACGTAGAGCAGGGCGTTGAGGGCGGCGGCCGCGACGGCCGAGCCGCCCTTCTCGCTGACGTTGGACACCGCGGGCAGGCCGCTGGCCCGCAGGGCCGCCTTGGACTCCGCCGCGCCGACGAAGCCGACCGGCAGGCCGACGACGAGCGCCGGTGCGGCCCCGGCGTCGTGCGCGGCGTCGAGCACCTCGAACAGCGCCGTCGGCGCGCAGCCGACGACCCAGACCGCGCCGGGCCCGACGTCGGCCAGGGCGGTGCGCACGGCGGCGGCCGACCGGGTCAGGCCGGTGCGCGCCGCGAGGTCCGCGGCGGCCGGCTCCCGGACGTGGCCGACGAGGCGGCCGAGCAGGTCGCGCCGGGTGACCCCGGCGGCGCCCATCTCGACGTCGGGCACGACCGGCGCCCCGGCGCGCAGGGCCGCGAGCCCGGCGGCGAGCGCGGCCTCGTCCGTGACGAGGTCGTCGACGTAGCCGAGGTCGGCGCTGGCGTGCACGACCCGCTCGACGACGGCGCGGGTCAGCGGCGGCAGGTGGCCGAGGTCGGCTCTGGCGCGCAGGATCTCGTACGAGCGGGTCTCGATGCCGTGGACGGTCCTCACGCGGTCCCCCCTCCCCCGTAGCGGGCCTCGTAGCCGCGGAACCGCCACAGCGCGGCGGCGCCGAGCCACGCGGTGACGAAGACGGCGACGATCGCGTAGCCGAAGAGCTCGAAGTGCTCGCCGAGCGCGGCGTACGGGGCGACCCAGCCGGCGCCCGCGTGCTCGACGAGGAGCCCGGCCCCGTAGACGCTCGCGACGAAGAGGCCGACGGCGACGGTCATCGCCGTCGTCGCGAGGTTGTAGTAGAGCCGGCGGCCGGGGCTGCGGTAGGCCCACGTGTAGGCGCGGGTCATGACGAGGCTGTCGACGGTGTCCATGCCCGTCATGCCGGCGGCGAAGAGCACCGGCAGCGAGAGGACCGCGACGAGCGGCACCCCGCCCCCGCCGCTCGCCGCTGCCGTCGAGGCGGACAGGGCGAGCAGGGTCACCTCGCTCGCCGTCTCCAGGCCCAGACCGAAGAGGAAGCCGACCGGGGCCATGTGCCACGAGGAGCGCACGAGCGTGCGCGCCCGCGGGCCGAGGAGCCGGAAGAGCAGGCCCCGGTTGAGCAGCGCGACGTCGAGCTCGTCGGTCGCGAGGGCGCCGCCGCGGAACTGCCGCCACAGCCGCGCGAGCCCGGTGAGCACCACGGCGTTGAGCACGGCGACGAGGAGCAGGAACGTCGTCGCGACGGCCAGCGCCACGACCCCGCCGACCTCCTCCACCGCGGCCATCCGGCCCTCGGGGACGGCCCCCGCAGCCAGCGCCACGACGAGCGCGAGGAGCAGGACGACGCTGCTGTGGCCGAGGGCGAAGAAGAAGCCGACCCCGACCGGTCGCCGGCCGCGCAGGAGCATGAGCCGGGTCGTGTCGTCGATCGCGGCGATGTGGTCGGCGTCGAAGGCGTGCCGGACGCCGAGGACGTACGCGAGCGTCCCGGCGCCGGCGAGCCCGCCGGCGGCCGCCGGGTCGCCGGCGTGGAGCAGGTACGTCGTCCAGCCGACGACGTGCAGGCCGGCGACGACGGCGACGATCGCGGACAGGCGCGCCCGTTCGGCCCGCGACCAGCGGGCCGGGAACGACTGCAGCGCAACGGCAGGAGCGGTCACGGGGTTCCTCTCGGGACGAGGTGGACGGCGTCGACGGGGCAGACCTCGACGCACTCGCCGCAGCCGTCGCAGGCGTCGAGCACGACGAGCCGGCCGCCCCGGGGCCGGATCGCGCGGCGCGGGCAGGTGAGCAGGCAGGCTCCGCAGCCCTGGCAGGCGTGGACCTCGGCGACGAGGTCGGGCGGGGCGCTCACTCCTGCCACCGGTACTCGCGCGGGGTGACCATCCGCCCGGCGACGACCCGGGTGCGGCTGCTCCCGACGACGACGAGGCTGTACATGTCGACGGCCGCGGGATCGAACGCCTCGAGCGTCGTCGTCCACGCCGTCTCGTCGGGCCGGGAGGCGTTGCGGACGACGCCGACGGGCGTGCCCGGTGGCCGGTGCGCGGCGAGGATCTCGACGGCCCGGCCGAGCTGCCAGTCGCGCTGCCGGGAGCGCGGGTTGTAGAGCAGCGCGACGAGGTCGCCCTCGGCGACGGCGTGCAGACGTCGCTCGATCGCCGCCCACGGCGTGTGGAGGTCGGACAGCGACAGGTACGCGTGGTCGTGCCCGATCGGGGCGCCGAGGACGGCCGCGGCCGCGAGGCCGGCGGTGACCCCGGGGACGACGACGACGTCGATCCCGGTGTCGGCGTGGGCGAGCGCGGGCGAGGCCATCGCGTAGACGCCGGCGTCCCCCGACCCGACGAGGGCGACCGCGTGCCCGGCGCGGGCCTCGTCGACGGCGCTGCGGGCCCGGGCCTCCTCGGCGCCGAGG
>JBQGCR010000248.1:0-4727 GCA_052038585.1 Kineosporiaceae bacterium | reverse complement strand
GGGGGGGGGGGCGGCGCGGGGGGGGGCGGCCCGGGGCCCCCCGGCGGGGGGGCGGCGCCGGGGGGGGGGGGCGGCCCCCCCCCTCGACGCGGTGGCGCCGGAGGGTGCGTCCGGCGTCGACGACACCGTCGAGCTGCTCCTCCTGTGCTGCCACCCGGCGCTGAGCCTCGGCTCGCAGGTCGCGCTGACGGCGCGGGCCGTCGCGGGGCTGACGACGGCGCAGGTGGCGGCCGGCTTCCTCGTCACGGAGGCGGCCATGGCGCAGCGGATCAGCCGGGCCAAGCGCACCCTCGCCGAGCACGGTGCCCGCTTCGGCGACGTCGGGCCGGCGGACCGGGCGGCGCGCACGGGGGCGGTCCGGCACGCGGTCGCGCTGCTGCACACCGAGGGGCACACGCGCAGCGCGGGGGAGGCGCTCACCGGCCCGGAGCTGTCGACCGAGGCGGTGCGGCTGGCCCGGGCCCTGCTCGCGGCCGAGCCCGGCGACCCGGAGAACGCCGGGCTGCTCGCCCTCCTCCTGCTCACCGGCGCCCGGGGCCCGGCGCGGACGGACGCCGCCGGGGACCTCGTGCCGCTGGAGCACCAGGACCGCTCGCGGTGGGACCGGGCGGCCGTCGCCGAGGGGGTGGCGCTGCTCGAGCGGGCCCTGCCGACGGGTCCGGTCGGGCCGTTCCAGCTCCAGGCGGCGATCGCCGCCGTGCACGACGAGGCGCCGACGTGGCAGGCGACGGACTGGCCGCAGGTCGTCGCGCTCTACCGGATGCTCGACGCCGTGGCGCCGGGCGAGCCGGTGACGCTCGGGCTCGCGACCGCCGTCGCGATGGTCGACGGTCCGGCGGCCGGGCTCGCGCTGCTCGACGCCCGGCCCGGCGCGGGGCGCAGCCACCGCCGCTGCGCCGTCCGCGGGCACCTGCTCGCGCTCGCCGGCCGGACCGACGAGGCCGTCGTCCACCTCCGCGAGGCGGCCCGGACCACCCGGAGCCGTCCCGAGCAGCGCTACCTCAACCGGGAGGTGGCGCGGCTGCTGCAGCCCTCGCCCCGGTCGCCGTCCTGACCGCCGTCCTGGGCGCGTGCGACGGACGACGATCGACCGCGCCGTCCTCATCCCCGGGCGGGACGACCGTTCATGATCATGTCTCGAGCGTTCATGATCACGGGGCGGGGGGTGGGGTGAGGAGGGTCTTGTCGAAGCCGTAGGGGAGCTCCAGGCGGTGGGTCTCCAGGAGCGACGGGTCGCCGAGGATCGCGGGGGTCGGGCCGTCGGCGGCGATGACGCCGCCGGAGAGGATGACCGACCGCGGGCAGAGCTCGAGGGCGTACGTGAGGTCGTGGGTAACCATGAGCACGGTGACGTCGAGGCCGAGGAGGATCTCGGCGAGCTCGCGGCGCGAGGCCGGGTCGAGGTTGCTCGACGGCTCGTCGAGGACGAGGATCTCCGGCTCCATGGCGAGCACGGTCGCCACGGCGGCACGCCGCCGCTGGCCGAACGAGAGGTGGTAGGGCGGCCGGTCGGCGAACTCGGTGAGCCGCACCAGGGCCAGCGCCCGCTCGACCCGCGCGTCGAGCTCGGCGCCCCGGATGCCGAGGTTGGCCGGCCCGAAGGCGACGTCGTCGCGCACGGTCGGCATGAAGAGCTGGTCGTCCGGGTCCTGGAAGACGATGCCGACCCGGCGCCGGATCTCCGCGAGGTTCTCCGGTGCGACGGGCAGCCCGCCGACCTCGACCGTGCCGACCCCGCCGGTGTGGATCCCGTTGAGGTGCAGCACGAACGTCGTCTTGCCGGCGCCGTTCGGGCCGAGCAGCGCGACGCGCTCGCCGCGGGCGATCGTCAGGTCGACCCCGAAGAGGGCCTGGTGGCCGTCGGGGTAGGCGAAGGCGAGCCCGCGCACGGCGAGGGCGGCGGGGGCGTCGGGCACGAGGCCATCCTTGCCGATCTCCTCGACGGCCGTCATGCCCGGGCCGCCACGTTCGCGGCGACGGCGACGACGAGCGCCACCACCGGCAGGGCGAGCGCCGTCGCCCACTGGCGCGGCAGCACCGCGGTGTCCTCCATCGTCGGCATCCTCCCGGTGTAGCCGCGCGACAGCATCGCGAGGTGGACCCGCTCGCCGCGCTCGTACGTGCGGATGAACAGCGCCCCGGCGGACCGGGCGACGACCGGCAGCTGCCGGACGTCCTTGGCGACGAAACCCCGTGACTCACGGGCGATCCGCATGCGGTGCATCTCGTCGGTGACGACGTCGCCGTAGCGCACCATGAACGTCATGATCTGCACCATGAGGCTCGGCAGCCGCAGCCGTTCCAGGCCGAGGAGCAGCTGGCGCAGGTCCGTCGTCGCCGCGAGGAGGATCGACGTGACGACGCCGAGGGTCGCCTTCGCGAGCACGTTCCACGCCGCCCACAGGCCGCTGACCGACAGCGACAGGCCGAGCACCTCGACCTTCTCGCCGGTCGCGAGGAAGGGCATGAGGACGGCGAAGACGACGAACGGCACCTCGACGAGCATGCGCCGCAGGACGATCCGCGCCGGCACCCGGGCGACGGCGGTGACCCCGGCGAGCAGGAGGGCGTAGACCCCGAAGGCCCAGAACGCCTCGCGCGGGGTGAGGACGACGAGGACGACGAACGTCAGGGCCGCGACGAGCTTGGTGTGCGCGGGCAGGTCGTGGACGACCGAGTGCCGGTGGACGTGCAGCGCGTGGGCGTGGCCGGCCCCCACGTCAGCGGGTCGACCCGACGGACTCGTCGTGCGACGGCGACGAGGCGTCGTCGTCCCCGGAGCCCTTGCGCCGCAGGACGAGGAAGAGCCCGCCGCCGAGGGCGAGGGTCAGGGCGACGCCCGCGACGCCGGCGAGACCGCCGGACAGCCGGGCGTTCTCGACGCCCTCGGTGCCGTAGTCCGCGAACGGGGAGCCGGCGAGGTCGTGGTCGCGCGCGGTCTCCTCGAACCCGGTGTCCCCGGCCACCTTCTCGAGGCCGTCCGGGCTCGAGGAGGCGTAGTACGAGGCCACGCCGGCGAGCAGGAGCGTGACGAGCAGGCCGATGGCGAGGAACGTGCGCGAGCGGGTCATCGGGCGGTCTCCTGGTCCGAGGTGAGCGGGGCGACCGGCTGCGCCGCGGGCGCCGGCGTCGTGCGCAGGTCGAGCGTGCGGCGCAGGTGCCGCGCGCCGTGCACGAGGTCCGGGCGCACGGCGAGGACGCTGCCGACGACGGCCGCGGTGATGATCCCCTCGCCGATGCCGATGAGCACGTGCACGGAGAACATCGCGGTGAAGACGGTCGTCAGCGGGATGTCGGCCGTGCCGCCGAGCGCCCAGAAGGCGACGAAGCCCGTCGCCGCCGCGGGGACGGAGACGAACGCCGCCAGGCCCGAGGCGACCATGACCCCGACCCGGCTCTTCGGCAGGACGCGGCGCAGCAGGAGGAAGGCGCCCCACCCGACGAGCATGCCGACGACGGACATGTCGACGATGTTGACCCCGAGCGCCGTGAGGCCGCCGTCGGCGAAGAACACGCCTTGGACGAGCAGGACGACGGCGATGCACAAGGCCCCGGTGTAGGGACCGACGAGCACGGCGGCGAGGACGGCTCCGAGGAGGTGGCCGCTCGTGCCGCCGGCGACGGGGAAGTTGAGCATCTGGACCGCGAAGACGAAGGCGGCGACGAGGCCGGCCAGCGGGGCGGCGCGCTCGTCGAGCTCGCGGCGGGCGCCGCGCAGGCTGATCGCCACCGCCCCGGCGGCCACCACCCCGGCGCCGATGCTCACGGGGACGTCGATGAATCCGTCGGGGACGTGCATGGCGGGCCACCTTCCGCCCTCCGGGAGGCTCCCTGCGGGCGACCGCCAGACAACTACACTTGCGACAGCATCGCAACACGTATCCGGGTGAGGTGAACGGCTTCACCCCATCCTGGGTCAGATCGGCGTGCGCTGCTCGGCGAGCACCTCCCGCACCGCGTCCTTGACGGTCTGCAGCTCCTCCTCCGCGGCCCGGGTGAAGAGCCTGCGAGCGAAGATCGCGAGGACGAGCGACTGGACGGCGAGCTGCAGCCACTCGGACTGCCAGTTCTCGAACGTCGCGGACCCGAACTGCACGAGGACGTCGGACATCTCGAACGGCCGGCCGTGCTCGGCGGCGTCGGACCGGACCTCGGCCATCTGGAAGAGGAACTGGCCCACCCACGAGGCCAGGAACAGGGCGACGAGCAGGTAGAGACCACCCCAGCGGCGCATCACGGCGCATCCCTCCTCGACTCGGACGACAGGTCGTGCGAGCCGGAAGGTTCCCGCCGTCAGCGGGGCGAAACGACGGTCCGGCGGTCGTCCGGCTCCCGCCGGGTCACCCGGAGCCGGTCGAGCCGGTCGAGCAGCGGCAGGACGACCCGGCGCGACGAGCCGAGCGCCTGGCGGGCCTGGCTCACGGTGAACGGCTGCGGCAGCGCGGCGAGCACCGCCACCGCCCGGCGCGGCGCGTCGGGCAGGAGGACGACGCCGTCGGCGACCCGCACGAGCAGGCCCGCGCGCTCGGCGCTGCGGACCCGCCCGTCGCGCACCGCCGTCCGCTCGGGCAGCACCGCCCGCAGCACGGCCTCGTCGGGCAGGCCGAGCCGGGCGAGCACGTCCGCCGTCCGCGGCCCGGCCTCGTGCGGCGCGGCCGGCGCGTGCTCGGCGAGCCGCGCGGCCACCCCGTCGCGCAGCCGTCCGGCCGCGGCGCGGGCGCCGCGCC
>JBQGCR010000247.1:0-2632 GCA_052038585.1 Kineosporiaceae bacterium | reverse complement strand
CGCCGCCCGCGACCGCCCCCCGGCCCGGCCGCTCGCCGCGCCGGCGCGGGGGGGGGGTGCCCCGGCGCCCGCCGCGGGGGTCGCCGCGGCCACGGCCGGGCCGGTCGCCCGGGCTCTCGCGTCGACGGGCCCGCCGACGTTCGTGCCGCTCACGCCGGCCCGGATCCTCGACACCCGGTCCGGGACCGGGGCGCGGGCCGGGACCGTGGGGCCGGGCGGCAGGATCGACCTGCAGGTCACCGGACGCGGCGGCGTCGCGGCCACCGGCGTGACCGCGGTCGTCCTCAACGTCACCGTGACCGCACCGACCGCGGCGACGTACGTCTCGGTGTGGCCGTCGGACGAGGCACGGCCGGCGACGTCGACGCTCAACGTCGTCGCCGGGCAGACCTCGGCCAACGTCGCCGTCGTCAAGCTCTCCCCCACCGGGCAGGTCAGCCTGCTCAACTTCGCGGGCCAGGCGCACCTCGTCGCCGACGTCCAGGGCTACTTCCAGCGCGGCAGCGACTTCACCCCCGTCGTGCCGGCCCGCGTCCTCGACACGCGGGCGGGCGCCGTGCCCGTGAGCGCCGGCGGGAGCGTCGCGGTGCGCGTCGCCGGACGTGCCGGCGTCCCGGCGTCCGGGGCCTCGGCCGTCGTCCTCAACGTCACCGCCGTGTCCCCGAGCGCGAGCACCTACCTCAGCGTCTTCCCGACGAACGGGTCGCCGACGGTGTCGACGCTCAACGTCCTCGCCGGCCGGACGACGGCCGTCGCGACGGTGGCGCGGCTGTCGCCGGACGGTGCCGTGAGCGTGTCCAACGCGGCCGGGACCACCCACGTCATCGTCGACGTCGGCGGCTGGTTCGCCGCCGACGGAAGCTACGTGCCCGTCACCGCGACCCGGGTCTTCGACAGCCGGTCGACGACGTACGGGCCGCTGGTCACCGACGACCGCTGGGACCTGCCGCTCGCCGGCTACGGCGGGACCGCCGTGAGCGGCGTGACGGCCGTCGTCGCGTCGGTGACCGCGGTGACGCCGACCGCCCCCGGCTACCTCACGGTCCACCCCTACGGCACCGGGCGACCGGTCGCGTCGAACGCGAACTTCGCCGCGGGCGAGAACCGCCCCGCCCTGGTCGTCCTGCGCGTCGGCGCGGGCGGGTGGGGCACGGTCTACAACTCGGCGGGGCGGACGCACGTCATCGTCGACGTCCTCGGCTACTTCCGCAGCGACGCCGTGCCCACCTTCCCGGCGCGGGCGCAGGAACCGGCGAGCGTCGACGCGGCGGGCCGGGTCGCGGCCTCCCTCTCGAGCGACCTGTGCCCCGCGCCCGTCTCCGGCGACGGCCGGTTCGTCCTCTTCTCCTCGGACGCCCCCGGCGTCGAGCCGTACTGGCCGCAGGCCGGCGCCACCGGCGGCGGGGTCTTCGTCCGGGACACCGCGCTCGGCCTGACCCGGGCGGTCACTCTCCTCGCCTCCCCCGCCGGGGCGTGCCCCCTCGGGCTGTCCCGGGACGGCCGCTGGGCCGCCTGGGTGTCGCGGGCGCGCTTCTTCTCCGGCGACGCCAACGGCGCGGCGGACGTCTTCGTCACCGACCTGTCCGGCGGGCGCACGCTCCAGGCGTCCTGGAGCGCGACGAGCGGCCAGGCCGCCGCCGGCGCGACGACGGGCGGGGCGCTGTCGGCGGACGGCCGGTGGGTCGCCATGACGTCGACGGCGACGGACCTCGCCCCGGGGAGCGACCCGAACGGGGCCCAGCCCACCGCCTACCTGCTCGACCTGCGGCCGCCGACGGGGCGTGCGAACCGCGTGCGGGTGGCCTCCGGCGAGGCGACGTCGGTCTCCGACGCCGGCGACGTGACGTGGACCGACGCCGCCGGCTCCCACCTGTACCGGGCGGCCACCGGGACCAGCGTGCTCGTCGGCGGGCCCGGCTCCCGGGCGCTCGTCTCGGCCGACGGGTCCACCGTGGCGGTGCGCACCACCCAGGCGCTCGTCGCCGCGGACACCAACGGGGTCGCGGACGTCTACCGCCGGCCGCTCACCGGGGGGACGCCCGGCGCGCCGGTGCTCGTGAGCCGCTCGGCGACCGGGGCCGGCGCGGCGGACCGGGGCGCGGACCTCGCGGGCCTGTCCGCCGACGGCTCGACGGTCCTGCTGCGCTCGACGGCGACGAACCTCACGACGGCGCGGCCGCTCGCGGCGTCCGACGTCTACGCGTGCCGGACGGCGTGCGCGCGGGTCCCCGTCACCGCCGCCGGCGGGCCGCTCGCGGGCGCGTTCGACCGGCCGTGGCTCGCGGCGTCCGGGCGGTTCGCCACGTACCTGTCGATGACCGCCGGCACGCCCTTCGCCGGCCCGGCCCGGCAGGTGGTCGTCGCCCCTGCCGGCTGACCGGGCCGGTGGCACGATCGGCCGGTGAGCGCCGACGAGCCCGTGGCCCTGTACGACCCGGACGACGCCGTGGGCACGCCCGTCGGCGTCGCGCCGCGATGGCTCGTCCGGCGGCTCAACCTGCCGCACGCCGCGACCGCCGTCCTCGTCCGCCGGCCGGACGGCCGGCTGCTCGTCCACCGGCGGGCCGCCGGCAAGGACCTGTGGCCGTCGTGGCACGACTGCGCCGCCGGCGGGGTCGTCCTGCACGGCGAG
>JBQGCR010000246.1:0-4638 GCA_052038585.1 Kineosporiaceae bacterium | reverse complement strand
GAGCGGTCCGACCGCGTCCGGGCCGGTGCCCGGACGGCCCGACCCGGCGCTCAGCGGAACCGGCGGCCCTCGTCCCGGCGGTAGGCGACCACCGCGAGGACCGCGGTGAGCGCCGACCAGGCGGCCAGGACGAGCAGGGCCGTCGCGGGGACGTCCGTGCCGGTGGCGGTCCCGACGACGAGGTCGCGGGCGGCCCGGCTCGGGGTGGCGTGCGACATCCCGTCCAGCCAGCCGGGGAACAGCTCCGGCGGCAGGAAGATGCCGCCGGCGAAGGCGAGCGGGAAGAGCAGGAGCTGGGCGACGGCGAGCGCGGCCTTCGAGGGGAGCGTGTAGCCGATCGCCAGGCCCGCGCCGAGGAAGGGCAGCGCCCCGACGCCCAGTGCGCCGACGGTGGCGACGAAGCGCAGGGGAGCGACGGTCGCGTCCGTGAGCAGCCACGCGAGGACGAGCAGCGGCAGGAGCCCGAGGAGCGCGAAGACGACGCCGGTGAGCAGGCGTCCGCCCAGGCGCGGTCCGGGGCCGGCGGGCAGCGTGCGCAGGTAGGCGTCCCACGGCTGGGCGCGGTCCTCCGCGACGCCCACGCCGTAGGTGAACAGGCAGACGCTCATGACCGCGAAGACGGCCAGCTGGGCGGTCGCCCCGGTGGCGATCAGCGGGTCGCCGGCGAGGTCCGCCGACGGGACGACGAAGAAGAGCAGGGACAGCGCCGGGAACAGCGACGTGCCGATGACGGCGATGGGGACCCGGACCGTCTCGAGCACCTGGTAGCGGGCCTGGAGGAGGAGCAGCCGGCGCGCGGGGACCGGTGCGGCGGTGGCGTTCACGCGGCGGCCTCCGGCCGGGCGGTCAGGGCGAGGAAGGCGTCCTCGAGCGAGGCGCCGGCGACCTCGAGGCGGCGGAAGTCCACGCCGTCGAGGACGAGCCTGCGCACGAGCGCGTCGGCGTCCGGCGTCACCTCCTCGACGAGGCGTCCCGCGACCTCGTAGCGGACGCGGCGGGCGTCCACCCGGGCACGGACGTGGGCGAGCGGTCCGTCGGCGAGCACCCGGCCGCGGTCGACGACGACGACGCGCTCGGCGAGCGCCTCGACCTCCTCGAGGTAGTGCGACGTGAGGACGACGCTGCCGCCGTCGGCGTGGAAGGCGCGGACCGCCGCCCACACGGCCTGGCGCGACTCGACGTCCAGGCCCGTCGTCGGCTCGTCGAGCAGGACCAGCCGGGGCCGGCCGACGAAGGCGAGGGCCACGGCGAGCCGGCGGCGCTGACCGCCGGACAGGCCACCGGTCTGGCGGCGCTCGAGGCCGCTCAGCCCGAAGCGTTCCAGGAGGGCGCCGGCCGGCTCGGGGTCGGGGAAGTGGCCGGCGACGACGGCGACCACCTCGCCGACCCGCAGCGTCGGCGGGAGCCCGGTCTCCTGCGGCGTGACGCCGAGCCGCCTGCGGGACGACGGGTCCCGCGGGTCGGAGCCGAGCACCCGGACGGTGCCGGACGTCGGGCGGCGCAGCCCGGCGAGCAGGCCGAGGAGGGTCGACTTGCCGGCACCGTTGGGCCCGAGCAGCCCGAGCACCTGGCCACCGGGCATCGACAGCGTGACGCCGCCCAGCGCCGTCGTGGTCGCGTAGGTCTTCGTCACGGCGTCGAGCGTGACGACGTCGTCGTGGTCGGTCATGCCGTGCCTCCCAGCAGACCTCGCAGCGTCCGGGTGTAGGTCTCGAACGCCGTTCTCCCCGAAGGGGTCAGGGCGAGGTAGGTCGTCGGGGTGCGGCCCTCGAAGGTCTTGGTCACCTCGACGTAGCCGGCGTCCTCGAGCTTGCGCAGGTGCGTCGAGAGGTTGCCCGACGTCATCTCGAGCAGGGACTGCAGGCGCGGGAACGAGATCCGGTCGCCGTGGTGGATCGCGGCGAGGGCCGCGGTGATCCGCAGCCGGGCCTCGGCGTGGATCACCGGGTCGAGCGGTTGCGGGAGGGCCGGTGAGCCGGTCACCGCCGGCCCCGCAGGCGCACCACGACGGCGGCGGCGAGGAACCCGCCGCCGCCCCCGAGCGACATGACGGCGAGGTTGCCGGGCGACCCGGCGAGGGCGCCGACGGCGCCGACGACGAGGATCCAGGCCCCGACGACGTACTGCGTCCGGTCCCGCCAGAGCGCGCCCGCGCCGAGGTACAGCACCCCGACGACGAGGCAGGACAGGGCGGTCCAGAGGATGCGGAGCAGCTCCTCCGAGGCCCCCGCCCGGTAGGTCGCGCTCATGACGACGGCGAGCGAGCCGAAGCCGAGGAACCACGCCCACCCGTACATGGCCCCGGTCGCGGAGGAGACGCCGACCACGCCGCGGCCCCGGCGTGCCGAGTGGGCGACGGTGAACGCCATCGCGGCGAGGACGCACGCGAAGAACACCGTCCCGCCGGTCGCCTCGGGCAGCACGTCGCGCGCCAGGGCCAGCCACATCGTCCCCGCGCCGACGAGCCAGGCCAGGCCCCAGGCGCCGTAGAGCAGCGACTCGTCCGGCGACACCTGCTGCGCCGTCCTGCGCTGCTGCGCCTCCGCGACGGCGAGCATCGCGGCGAGGTCCGGCGTCACGTCGTCGTCATCGGCCATGCAGAGCACTTTGCATCACAAAGTACTTGCCAGGCAAGCCCTCATCGCTCGAGGAGGTCGGGTCTGTCGCGGTGGTCGGCCTGCCGCAGGGCTCAGGGCGCGGCGTGCCCGGCGGCGGCGGTGCCGGTCTCGCGCTTGCGCTTGCGGTACTCGCGGGCGACCTCGACAACCATCGGCAGCACCGAGACGGCGACGATGAGCAGCGCGATGACCTCGAGGTTGTCCCGGACGACGGCGACCGAGCCGAGCAGCGACCCGAGGACCGTGACGCCGGTCGCCCACAGGACCGCCCCGACGGCGCTGTACGTCAGGAACTTGCGCCGGTCCATCCGGCCCACCCCGGCGGTCACGGTGATGAAGGTCCGCACGATCGGCACGAAGCGCGCGAGGACGATCGCCCGGGCGCCGTACCGGTCGAAGAAGGCCACCGTCTTCTCGACGTGCTCGACCCGGAAGATCCTCGACCCCGGCCGGTTGAAGATCGTCGGTCCGGCCCGGTGCCCGACCTCGTACCCGACGACGTTGCCCGCGAACGCCATGACCGTCAGCACGAGGCAGCACAGCCACAGCGGCTGGTCGAGGTCGCCCCGGCCCGCGAAGAGGCCGACGGTGAACAGCAGCGAGTCGCCCGGGAGGAAGAACCCGAGGAGCAGGCCGCACTCGGCGAAGACGATGGCGGCCGAGCCCCAGAGCGCCCACGCGCCGAGGGCCTCGAGCAGGGCGTCGGGGTTGAGGAGGTTGTGCACCCCACGAGGGTACGGGGACGAGGCTGTGCGCCGGCCGGGAACCGACCATGAGGCCCGCGACGTCTAGGCTCGCCGTCCGTGACGGACCACGCCGCCCCGCCCGCCGTCGGCGTCGGCCCCTGGCAGGGTCCGTGGCCGGACGACGACCGCTACGACCCGGCGCTGCTGCGCGACGGCGACCGCCGCAACGTCGTCGACCGGTACCGGTCCTGGACCGTCGAGGCGGTCCGGGCCGACCTCGACACCCGCCGGCACCCCTTCCACGTCGCCGTCGAGAACTGGCAGCACGACCTCAACATCGGCTCGGTCGTCCGGACGGCGAACGCCTTCAACGCCGCCGGCGTCCACGTCGTCGGCCGGCGCCGCTGGAACCGGCGCGGCGCGATGGTCACCGACGCCTACCTCCACGTGAGCCACCACCCCGACGTCGAGCACCTCGCGACGTGGGCGCGCGAGGCGGCCCTGCCGCTGCTCGGGGTCGACAACCTGCCCGGCGCGGTCCCGCTGGAGACCCACGACCTGCCGCGCGAGTGCGTCCTGCTCTTCGGCCAGGAGGGTCCCGGGCTCTCGCCGGCCGCGCACGCGGCGTGCGACGCCGTCCTGTCGATCGCCCAGTTCGGGTCGACCCGCTCGATCAACGCCGGTGCCGCCGCGGCGATCGCCATGCACGCCTGGGTGCGCGCCCACGCCGCCGGGCCCCGGGGCTAGCGGCGCAGCTGGGGGACCAGGTCGGCGATCGAGTCGAGGACGACGGTGGGGCGGAACGGGAACCGGTCGATCGCGGTCCGCAGGGTGGAGCCGGTGAGGACGAGGTAGGTCTGCAGGCCCGCCTCCATGCCGGCGACGACGTCGGTGTCCATCCGGTCGCCGATCATCGCCGTCGACTCCGCGTGCGCGCCGATCCGGTTCATCGCCGAGCGGAACATCATCGGGTTCGGCTTGCCGACGACGTACGGCTCCGCGCCCGTCGCCCGGGTGATGAGCGCGGCGACGGCACCGCAGGCGGGCAGCGGACCCTCCGCGGACGGGCCGGTCGGGTCCGGGTTCGTCGCGATGAACCGCGACCCGGCCTCGACGAGCCGGATCGCCCGGGTGATCGCCTCGAACGAGTACGTCCGGGTCTCCCCGAGGACGACGTAGTCCGGCGCGGTGTCGGTGAGGACGTAGCCGACCTCGTGCAGCGCCGTCGTCAGCCCGGCCTCGCCGATGACGTACGCGGAGCCGCCCGGCATCTGGTCGTCGAGGAACTGCGCCGTCGCGAGCGCGGAGGTCCAGATCGACTCCTCCGGCACGTC
>JBQGCR010000245.1:0-2539 GCA_052038585.1 Kineosporiaceae bacterium | reverse complement strand
CCGGACGGCCGCGAGGACCTCGTGCTCGTCGTCGTCAACCTCGACCCGCACGCGGCCCGCGAGACGACGGTGCACCTCGACATGCCGGCCCTCGGTCTCGGCTGGGACGACACGTTCACCGTGCACGACCTGCTGACCGGGGACTCGTGGCGCTGGGGCGCGCACGACTACGTGCGCCTCGACCCGTACTCGCAGCCGGCGCACGTCTTCCACGTCCGCCGCGTCTGACCGCGACCCGCACCGGCTCGAGCAGGAGGGCACACGTGCAGGGGCTCAACCTCAGCACACCGGGGCTGCGCAACGACCCGCAGTGGTACCGCACCGCGGTCTTCTACGAGGTGCTCGTGCGCGCGTTCAGCGACTCGAACGCCTCCGGCGCAGGGGACTTCACGGGGCTGGTCGGCCGGCTGGACTACCTGCAGTGGCTCGGCGTCGACTGCCTGTGGCTGCCGCCGTTCTACCCCTCGCCGCTGCGCGACGGGGGGTACGACATCAGCGACTACCTCGGCGTGCTGCCGGAGTTCGGGACGCTGCCGGACTTCACCGAGCTCGTCACCCAGGCCCACGCCCGGGGCCTTCGGGTCGTCACCGACCTCGTGCTCAACCACACCTCGGACGCCCACCCGTGGTTCCAGGCGAGCCGGTCCGACCCCGAGGGCCCGTACGGCGACTTCTACGTGTGGAGCGACACCGACGAGCGCTACCCGGACGCGCGGATCATCTTCGTCGACACCGAGACGAGCAACTGGACGTTCGACCCGGTGCGCCGGCAGTTCTACTGGCACAGGTTCTTCGCCCACCAGCCGGACCTGAACTTCGACAACCCGGCCGTGCAGGACGCGATGCTCGACGTGGTCCGCTTCTGGATGGACCTGGGCATCGACGGCTTCCGGCTCGACGCCGTGCCCTACCTGTTCGAGGCCGAGGGGACCGACTGCGAGAACCTGCCGGCGACGCACGAGTTCCTGCGCCGGCTGCGGCTGCTCGTCGACACCGAGTACCCCGGGCGCATCCTGCTCGCCGAGGCGAACCAGTGGCCCAAGGACGTCGTCGAGTACTTCGGCTCCGAGACCGAGCCCGAGTGCCACATGTGCTTCCACTTCCCGGTCATGCCGCGGATCTTCTACGCGCTGCGCGAGCAGAAGGCCGCCCCGATCGCGGACATCCTCGCCGACACCCCGTCGATCCCCCGCGGCGGCCAGTGGGGCACGTTCCTGCGCAACCACGACGAGCTCACCCTCGAGATGGTCTCGGTGGAGGAGCGCGCGGCGATGTACGGCTGGTACGCGCCGGACGCCCGGATGCGGGCGAACATCGGCATCCGCCGCCGGCTCGCGCCGCTGCTCGACAACTCCCGCGCCGAGATCGAGCTCGCGCACGCGCTGCTGCTGTCGCTGCCCGGCAGCCCCTGCCTGTACTACGGCGACGAGATCGGCATGGGCGACAACATCTGGCTGGCCGACCGCGACGCCGTCCGGACCCCGATGCAGTGGACGCCGGACCGCAACGCCGGCTTCTCGGCCGCCGACCCCGGCAAGCTCTACCTGCCGGTCGTGCAGTCCCTCGTCCACCACTACGGCGGCGTCAACGTCGAGGCGCAGCTCGCGTCGTCCTCCTCGCTGCTGCACTGGGTCCGCGGCATGCTCGCCGTCCGCCGCGCCCACCCGGTCTTCGGAGCCGGCGACCACGTGCCGCTGACGACGGACAACCCGGCCGTGCTCGCCTTCCTCCGGGTGCTCGACGACGGCGAGCTGCCGGGCGTCCCGGGCGAGACCGTCCTCTGTGTGAACAACCTCTCGTCGGTGCCGCAGGCGGCGCGGGTGCACGTCCCCTCGCTCGGCGGGCGCCCGCTCGCGGACTGCTTCGGCGGCACCGGGTTCCCCGCGGTCCCGCACGACGAGCAGCTCCCCGTGACCCTCGGGGCGCGCGACTTCTTCTGGCTGTCGGTGGGTTCCGCCGACGCGCGGACGGGCACGGTGGACGCATGACGGATCCGACCTCCCTCCTGCGGCCCTGGATGGTGCGGCAGCGCTGGTTCGCCGCCAAGGGCGCCTCCTCCGTGGACGCCCGGCTGCTGCAGTCCCTGCCCGTCCCCGTCGAGGGCCCCGGCGTCCGCGCGGCGATGCACGTCGTCGAGGTGACGACGTCGGGTGCCACGGCGACCTACCTCGTGCCGCTGACCTACCGCGACACCGCGGACCCGGCGCTCGCCGGGGCGCTCGTCGGCACGCTCGGCGTGCGCGGCCGCGAGGGGTAGCCAGTCCTGAGGCTCCAGCGTCGCGGCGACTGCTGCGGTGTACGCGGCGGCGCCGCGCCCACCGGGCGCGGTCGGCCCGTCGAGGACTGTGCTCACCGGTCCAGGGTACGGCGGCACCCGGACACGCCTGGACTCGCGGCCCTGCCCACGGCCGCGTCCCAGGCCCCTCTCCACGGCCCCGCCCCGCCGTCGGCCCCGCCGTCGCCCCGCAGGTCGGACGCCGTAGGGTGCGACCATGTCCGACCTTCCCCTGCGCCGCCTCGGGCGCTCCGGCCTGTCCGT
>JBQGCR010000244.1:0-7594 GCA_052038585.1 Kineosporiaceae bacterium | reverse complement strand
TCACCGCGGTGAGCCGGTCGGTGAGCCGGCGGAAGCCCTCGGCGTGCAGCGCCCGGACGAGGTCGGCCTTGTCCTCGAAGCGGCTGTAGACGATCTGCCGCGAGACGCCGAGGTGGTCGGCGAGCCGCCGGACGCTCAGCGCGGCCGGCCCCTCGCGCTCGAGGAGCAGCTCGGCGGCCTCGAGCACGGCGTCCCGGCTCACGCGTGGAGGAGGTGGCATGACAGCGTCATACTAGAGGCATGACGCTGTCATACCCGGCGTGGCGCGCGCGTCGTCCCTCCGCCGTCGAGCACCCCGGCCCGCCCGTCGCGCGCGAGCCCGTCGTCCCGCGGGGCGGGCCGCGCGTCGCCGCCGACGAGTGGCGGACCCTCGCGCGGCTGCCCTGGCTGCCGCTGCACCTGCCGGCGCTGCTGCGCGCCCCGCGGGGCGACGGCGGCGTCGTCGTCGACATCCCCGGCTGGCGGGCCCCCGAGGCGTCGATGGCTCCGCTGCGGACCTACCTGCGCCTGCTCGGGCACGACGCACGGACCTGGGGCCTCGGGACGAACACGGGCCGGCCGGAACGGGACGCCGAGCGGCTCGCCGAGCGGGTCGCCGACCTCGCCGAGCGCGGCGGCCGCCCCGTCGCCCTCGTCGGCTGGAGCCTCGGCGGTGTGGTCGCCCGCGAGACGGCCCGCCTGCTCCCCGACGCCGTGCGCGCCGTCGTCCACTACGGCACCCCCGTCGTCGGCGGCCCGACGTGGACGGCGGGCGCCGGGACGATCGGCCAGCGGGAGTGCCGGCGCCTGGCCGAGCTGAGCGCCCGCTACGACGCGCAGGACCCGCTGCGGGTGCCGGTCACCGCGGTCTTCACGCGGCAGGACCGCGTCGTCGACTGGGCGGCCTGCATCGACCGCACGTCGCTCGACGTGCGGCACGTCGAGGTGGGCTCGACCCACCTCGGCATGGGCGTGGACCCCGCGGTGTGGCTCACCGTCGCGCGGGCGCTCGCCCCCTGATCCCGGGGCGGGCCTACTGCGGGGAGCGCTGGACGAGCCAGCGGCCGAGGAGGACGCCGTCGGCCTCGACGAGGTGGGCGACCCGCAGGCGCAGCCGGGCGCTCGCGTCGTCGGACGCGATCCGCGGCCCGGCGCCGGCGACGAGCAGCGGGCTGAGGGTGAGGCACAGCTCGTCGAGCCGCTCGGCGGCGACGAAGCGGCCGAGGAGGCGGGGGCCGCCCTCGAGCAGCACCCGTGGCAGCCCGCGGGCCGCGAGGTGGGCGACGGCGACGGCGGGGTCGACGTCGTCCTCGCCGGCGACGAGCACCCGGTCGGTGCCGACCCGCGACCGCAGCCCCTCGACGTCGCCCGCCGCGCACGTCACCGCGAGCGTCGGGGTTCCGGGGGCGAACAGCTCGTCGGGGTCCGGCAGGTCGCCGGAGCGGGTGACGACGGCGAGCACCGGGGCGGGCGCCTGCCCGGCGTCGGCACGGCGCTCGGCGAACCCGGGCTTGGCCTTCGGCAGGTGGTAGCCCTCGGCGCGGGCGGTGCCGGCCCCGACGAGGACGACGTCGGCCAGGCCGCGCAGCACCCCGAAGACCGCCTTGTCGGCCGCCGAGCTCACGGTGCCCGACAGGCCGTCGGACCCGGACGCCGAGCCGTCGAGCGTCGTCACCATGTTCGCGCGCACCCACCCGGTCCCCGGGACCGGCGTCGGGTAGGCGTAGAGGTCGGCGAGCGCCCCGAGGGTGTCGCTGCGGTCGTCGGTGAGGTCGCCGACGACCGCGTCGCCCGGCAGGAGCATCCGCAGCGCCGTCACGCGCTCTTCTCCCGCACCTGCCGCTTGATCCGGGCGAGCATCCCCGCCATGCCGCGCAGTCGCAGCGGGCTCACGGCCTCGGCGAGGCCGAGCCGCTGGGTGACGTCGTCCGGCACCTGCACGACCTGCGCGGCGGGCAGGCCGTCGAGCCCCTCGTGGAGGATCCCCGCGAAGCCTCGGGTCGTCGGCGCCTCGGCCGGGGCCTCGAAGTACAGGTGCACCGTCCGGTCGGCGTCGTCGTCCACCTCGACGAGCAGGAAGATCGGCGACTGGCACTCCGGCACCGGCTCCATCGTGTCGTGCATGGCCGCGACCCGCTCCGGCAGCGCCGGCAGGTCCCGGCTGAAGTCGAGCAGCAGCGTCAGCCGCTCCCGGTCCGAGACGGACCGGAAGTCCTCGACGATCTCCTCGAGCTGGTCCGGCAGGTCCGTGCTCACCGCCCCGGCACCTGCCCGGGCTCGGCGCCCTGGACGATGGGGACGCGGACGGCGTTGCCCCACTCGGTCCACGAGCCGTCGTAGTTGCGGACGCCGGTGAAGCCGAGCAGGTGGGTCAGGACGAACCAGGTGTGGCTCGACCGCTCGCCGATGCGGCAGTAGGCGACGACGTCCTCGTCGGGGGACAGGCCCTGCTCGCCCTGGTAGATCGCCTCGAGCTCGGCGCGGGAGCGGAAGCGGCCGTCCTCGGCGGCGGCCCGGGCCCACGGCACGCTCACCGCGCCCGGGATGTGGCCGCCGCGCAGGGCGCCCTCCTCCGGGTAGTCGGGCATGTGGGTGCGCTCGCCGGTGTACTCCTGCGGCGAGCGGACGTCGACCATCGCCTTGCCGAGGTGGGCGACGACGTCGTCCTTGAACGCGCGGATCGCCGCGTCCTGGCGCTCGACGACGGGGTACTGCGTGCGCTCGCGCGCGGGGACGTCCGTCGTCATCGGCCGGCCCTCGGCCTGCCAGGCGGTGCGGCCGCCGTCGAGCAGGCGGACGTCCTCGTGGCCGAAGAGGCTGAAGACCCACAGCGCGTAGGCGGCCCACCAGTTGTTCTTGTCGCCGTAGACGACGATCGTGTCGTCCCGCGAGACGCCCTTGGCGCTCATGAGCTCGGCGAAGCCGGCCCCGTCGAGGTAGTCACGCGTCACCCGGTCGTTGAGCTCGGTGAACCAGTCGACCTTGACGGCGCCGGGGACGTGCCCGGTGTCGTAGAGCAGGACGTCCTCGTCGCTCTCGACGACGACGAGCCCGGGCTCGCCCAGGTGCTCGGCGAGCCCCGCCGTCGTGACGAGGCGCTCGGGGTGGGCGTACTCGGCGAGCTTGCTGTCGCCGTCCAGGGGGGCGGTCACGTCGGGTCCTCTCCGGGTGGCTGGCCATCGGTGTGACGATCCTTGCACGCCCCCGCGCGGCGGTCTCGCGGGCGTCGCCTAGCGTTGGCCACCGTGACGTCCGCCACCGGCCACGCCCCGGGCCCGACCCGCCTGACCGCCCGCCGCCCGCAGGTGCCGGCCGACCGGCTCGTCGCCGAGCTCAGCCCCCCGCCCCGGTTCGCCGACGTCCGCTTCTCCACCTACCGGCCGGACCCCGCGCAGCCGTCCCAGGCCGCGGCCGTCGCCCGGCTCGAGGACTTCGCCGCCACCCTCGACGCGCCGGACGGCGGCGGGCTGCGCCGGCTGCTCGGCCGCCGGACGCCGTCGGGGCCAGCCGGGGTCTACCTCGACGGCGGCTTCGGCGTCGGCAAGACCCACCTGCTCGCGTCGCTGTGGCACGCCTGCCCCGGCCCGGCCGCCTTCGGCACCTTCGTCGAGTACACCAACCTCGTCGGCGCGCTCGGGTTCCGCGAGGCGGTCGAGCGGCTCTCGGCGTTCCGGCTCGTCTGCGTCGACGAGTTCGAGCTCGACGACCCGGGTGACACCGTCCTCATGTCGCGCCTGCTGCGCGAGCTCGTCGACGCCGGCGTCCGCCTCGCCGCGACGTCGAACACGCTGCCCGACGCGCTCGGCGAGGGCCGCTTCGCCGCCGAGGACTTCGTCCGGGAGATCCAGGCGCTGTCGTCGCAGTTCGAGGTGGTGCGCGTCGACGGCGAGGACTACCGGCACCGCGGCGTCGCGGCCGTCCCGCCGCCGCTCGACGACGACGACGTCGCCGCCCGGGTCGCCGCGCTGAACGGGGCGAGCCTCGACCCGTTCGACGCGCTCCTCGCCCACCTCGCGCAGGTGCACCCGAGCCGGTACGGCGCCCTGCTCGACGGGGTGAGCGCCGTCGGGC
The DNA here is from genome assembly GCA_052038585.1 of Kineosporiaceae bacterium. GTDB lineage: Bacteria > Actinomycetota > Actinomycetes > Actinomycetales > Kineosporiaceae > JBQGCR01. The sequence goes on along the minus strand of JBQGCR010000244.1, from coordinate 3,544 downwards.
TGACCGGCGTGCGCCCGGTGACGGACCAGAACGTCGGCCTGCGCCTCGTCGTCCTCGTCGACCGGCTCTACGACCGCGACCTGCCGGTGCTCGCCGGCGGCGTCGCCCTGGACCGCCTGTTCTCCGACGAGATGCTCGCCGGCGGCTACCGCAAGAAGTACCGCCGCGCGCTGTCCCGCGTCGTCGCGCTGGCGCGGGAGGGCGAGGGCCTGTGCGCTCCCGGTGAGGGCTGAAGGCCCTCAGCCCTCGAGCCTGACCACCTGGACGCTGTCCCGCCCCAGCACGCGCGTCGTCCCCGGGACGGCGACGCGCTCCGGCTCGCCGCGACCCTGCGGGCCGAAGGCCAGCACGGCGGTCCCGGGGCCGCGGACGGGCAGCTCCGCGTCCTCGTCGCCGAGGTTGACGAGGACGTCGAAACGCCCGCGGCGCAGCGTGACCCACGAGTCTCCGTGCACCTCGCCGACGGCGGCGAGGTCGTCCGCACGCAGGTCCGGCTCCGCTCGGCGCAGGGCGACGAGGTCGCGGGACCAGGCGAGCAGCGCCGCGTGGTCGCCCCGCCCGGGCTCGGACCAGTCGAGCACGCTCGCCCCGCGCGTCGCCGGGTCCTGGGGGTCCGGGACCTCCTCGGCGTCCCAGCCGTGCGAGGCGAACTCCGACCGGCGGCCGTTGCGGACGGCCTCGGCGAGCTCGGGGTCGGTGAAGTCGGTGAAGAACTGCCAGGGCGTCGAGGCGCCCCACTCCTCGCCCATGAAGACCATCGGCGTGAACGCCGACGTCAGCACGAGCGCGGCGCCGGCGGCCTGCCGCGCGACGGGCACCGTCGCCGACATCCGGTCCCCGACGGCGCGGTTGCCGACCTGGTCGTGGTTCTGCAGGTAGGCGAGGAACTGGTGGCCGCGGTGCCTTGCCGTGTCGACCGGCTTGCCCCACGGCTTCTCGCGGAACGTGGAGAAGTCCCCGGCGTGCCGGAAGACCGTCGTCAGGCAGCGGGCGAGGACGTCGACGGAGCCGAAGTCGCAGTAGTAGCCGTCCTGCTCGCCGGTGAGCGCGCTGTGCAGGGCGTGGTGGACGTCGTCGGCCCACTGGCCGTCCATCCCGAGGCCGCCCTCGGCGACCGGCTCGACCGTCCGGGGGTCGTTGAGGTCGGACTCGGCGACGAGGGTGAGCGGCCGCCCGACCTCGGTCTCGAGCGCGGCGACCTCCTGCGCGAGCTGGGCGAGCACGTGCGTCGGCGAGTCGTCGACGAGGGCGTGCACCGCGTCGAGCCGCAGGGCGTCGACGCGGAAGTCGCGCAGCCAGCGCAGCGCGTTGTCGACGACGTAGCGGCGCACGTGCTCGCTGCCGTCGTCGTCGAGGTTGACGGCCGCGCCCCACGGCGTGTGGTGCTTCTCGGTGAAGTAGGGCCCGAACTGCGGCAGGTAGTTCCCCGTCGGCCCGAGGTGGTTGTAGACGACGTCGAGGCAGACCGCCAGGCCCCGGGCGTGGCAGGCGTCGACGAAGGCGGCGAAGCCCTCCGGGCCGCCGTAGGGGTCGTGGACGGCGAAGAGGGCGACGCCGTCGTACCCCCAGCCCCAGCGGCCCTCGAACGCGGCGACCGGCATGACCTCGACGACGTCGACGCCGAGGTCGACGAGGTGGTCGAGCCGTTCGGCGGCGGCCGCGAAGGTGCCCTCGGCGGTGAAGGTGCCGACGTGGAGCTCGTAGAAGAGCCCGCCGAGCACCTCGCGACCGGCCCAGCCGCCGTCGGCGCGCGTCCCGTGCTCCGGGTCGAAGACCCGGCTCGGGCCGTGGACCCCGGCCGGCTGCCAGGCGGTCCGCGGGTCGGGCAGCGCGGGGCCGCCGTCGAGGCCGAACGCGTAGTCGGTGCCGTGGCCGGCCGCCTCGACCGCCAGGCTCCACCAGCCGTCGTCGCCCCGCGTCATCGCGGTGCGCGGGGCGTCGTCACCGTCGCGGCCGGGCTCGGGGAGGATCAGGTCGACGGACGAGGCCTTCGGGGCCCAGACGGTGAACGTGTGCACGGCCCAACCCTGTCAAAGGCGGGCGTCCCGCGCGATTCCGCCCGGCACGCCTGCCTGGCGCCGCTCGCGCGCGGCTGGGATGATCCGCGCCATGTCCACGACGTCGAAGAAGTCGTCCACGAAGAAGGCCGAGGCGGAGCGGCTCCTGCGCCGCGCCCAGGAGGCGCCGGAGTCGTTGTCCGGGAAGGAGATCGACGCGCTGCCGAAGAAGCTGCGCAAGGCGGTCAAGGCCGAGCGGAAGGCCGCCGAGCGCGCCGTGACCCCGGCGGACGTCGCGGCGGCGCTGCGCGTCGGCGAGGGGTTCGACCTCGCCGCGGTCGACCCGGCGTCCACCCCGCTCGCCCCAGGCGGGAAGAAGGGCGGCAAGGAGGCGGGGGAGGCGGCGCTCGCGGCCGACGTGCCCGCGCTGTCCGACCTCCAGGAGCGGCTCTGGGCGGCGTCCCGCGAGGGCGACGACCGGCGGGTGCTCCTCGTGCTCCAGGGCATGGACACCTCGGGCAAGGGCGGGATCATGCGGCACGTCATCGGCGCCGTCGACCCGCAGGGCGTCCGGCACAAGGCCTTCAAGGCCCCGACGGCCGAGGAGCGCCGGCACGACTTCCTCTGGCGGGTCCGGCGCGAGCTGCCCGGGCCCGGCCAGATCGGCGTCTTCGACCGCTCGCACTACGAGGACGTGCTCGTCGTGCGCGTCCACGACCTCGTGCCCCGCGCCACCTGGTCGCGCCGCTACGCGACGATCAACCGGTTCGAGGGCGGCCTCGCCGCCAAGGGCACGACCGTCGTCAAGGTCATGCTGCACCTGTCCCGCGACGAGCAGAAGGCACGCCTCGCCGAGCGCCTCGAGCGGGCCGACAAGTACTGGAAGTACAACCCCGGCGACGTCGACGAGCGCGGCTTCTGGCCGGCGTACCAGGAGGCGTACGCCGCTGCGCTGGAACGGACGTCGACCGACGCCGCCCCGTGGCACGTCGTCCCCGCCGACCGCAAGTGGTACGCCCGCTGGGCCGTCCAGCAGATCCTCCTCGACGCCCTGACCCGCCTCGACCCGCAGTGGCCGCCGGCCGACTTCGACGTCGAGGCCGAGAAGGCCCGGCTCGCGGCGTCCTGAGCCGGGGGCGGGACGGCGGGAACCGTCCGCTCGTCCGCGCCGGTCGAGCGGCGCGGCACAGGACGACGACGGGGGGCACACACATGGTGCAGGACGGGCGGGCGGCGGCGGGCGACGGCGGTCTCGAGGGCTCGCTCCGGCACTCGGCCGAGGCGGTGCGGCGCTGCCGTGAGGCCGGGACGCGGGCGCAGCGCCTGCGCGCCGACCTGACGACGCAGCACCCCGTGCACTCGGCCCTGCGGCAGCAGCACGCCGAGGCGGCGCGGGCGGTCGCCCGGCTGCGGCGGTGGGGTCCGCCCCGCCTGTGGGCGCTCCGGCGCGGCCGGCACGCGCAGGCCCAGGGCCCGGGCGGGGCCCCCGCGCGGGGCGCGCGCGGCCGCCGCGCCCCCCCGGGCGCGTCCCCGGGGCGGCGCCGCGC
>JBQGCR010000243.1:0-4768 GCA_052038585.1 Kineosporiaceae bacterium | reverse complement strand
CCGACCCCGACCCGGCGGCGACCTTCGAGCCCACCGTCGAGCCGACGACCGACACCCCGTCCGACCCGCCGCGGCGCGCGCCGGAGACCGGGCCGCTGCCCGCCGCCGCCCGCCCGCTCGGCCGGCTGAGGTTCGCCGACGGCGTCGTCGTCGCCGTCGACCGCGCCCTGCTCGTCGGCCGGGCCCCGTCGGTGAGCCGCTCCCCGACGAGCGTCATGCCGCGGCTCGTCGCCGTGGACAACCCCGCGCAGGACGTCTCGCGCAACCACCTCGAGGTGCGCCCGCACGGCACCGGGGTGCAGGTGGTCGACCTCGGGTCGGCGAACGGCACCCTCGTCAGCGCCCCGGGGCGCGCCCCGCAGCGGCTCCTCGCCCACGAGCCGTGCCCGCTCGTGCCGGGCTCGGTCGTGACGCTGTCCGAGGACGTCCGGTTCGTCTTCGAGGGCGCGGAGCCGGAGTCCGGCAGCGCGGAGGCGTCGTGAGCCTCGTCGTCGAGTTCTGCGGCGAGCGCCACCCGGTGCACGCCGGCCGCACGTTCCACCTCGGCCGCGACGGGGACGTCGTCCTCGACGACAACCCGTACCTGCACCGCCGCTTCCTCGCCATCTCGGCCGAGGGCGGCATCTGGTGGCTGGCCAACGTCGGGACGCTGCTGTCCGCGACGGTCGCCGACTCGGCCGGGCTCATGCAGGCGTACCTGTCGCCCGGCGGCCGGCTCCCGCTCGTCTTCCCGCGGACGACGGTGCTCTTCACCGCCGGCCCGACGACGTACGAGCTCACGGTCGTCGACGAGGGCGCGGCGGCGTTCACCCCCGTCGCGGGGGACGCCGGGGACGGCGGGACGACGACGATCGGCCGGGTCACGCTCACCGTCAACCAGCGGCTTCTCGTCCTCGCGCTCGCCGAGGGCGTGCTGCGCGGCAACGGCCAGGGCAGCGCGATCCCGTCGTCGGCCGACGCGGCCCAGCGGCTCGGCTGGCCGCTGACGACGTTCAACCGCAAGCTCGACAACGTCTGCGAGAAGCTCACCCGGGCCGGCGTCCGCGGCCTGCACAGCCAGGGCCGGGGACGCGCCGTCAACCGGCGGGCCCGCCTCGTCGAGTACGCCGTCGCCTCGCGCCTGGTCACCGTCGAGGACCTCGTGCTGCTCGGCCGCTGACCTGCGACGGGGGCGTCGCCGCCCGCGCAGCGGCAGGCCCTATGCTCGCCGACGTGCCGGAGTCGTCCTACACCCCGGGACCGCTCGTGGCCGTCGTCACCGGCCGGACGGCCCTGCTCGCCGACGCGGGCCTGCCGGCCGCGGCCGTGCGGGCGGTCTGGGACGCGGCCCGCCTCGGCGCGGGGACCGACGCGCTCCTCGTCGCCCTCACCGGCGGCTCGACGGACGACCTGCCGCCCTTCGCCCTCGCCACGGTCGAGGACGACCTCCTGCGCGTCGTCGCCCGCCCCGGCACGACGGTGGCGGTCGGTGACGCCCGCGGCCCGCACCAGCTCGTCGCCCGCGGCGTCGCGACGCCGTGGACGAGCGAGCTCGTGCCGGTGCCCGAGGTGCTCTGGCTCGGGACGGTCACCGACGCGCTCGAGGTGCACCCGCTGACGTCCGGCGTCGTGCGGGCCGGCTGGGTCGCGTGGACCCCGCAGGGCCCCGAGGGGTCCGGCCCGGGGCACGAGGAGGCCGACGCCGAGCCCGCCCTCGCACCGGCCGGACCCCTCGCACCGTCCGGACCGTTCGGACCGGACGGCGAGGGCGCCGTGCTGCTCGACCCCGGCCCGTCCTTCGCCCACGAGTTCGGCTCCGAGCCGACCGTCTCCAGCCCGTTCGCCGGCCGGGGCACCGCCGAGTTCGTCCTCCCGCCGATGCCCGCCCGACCGGGCCGGCTGCGGTTCGGCGACGGCTTCGTCGTCGACGTCGTCGAGCCGCTGCGGATCGGCCGGGCCCCCGCGCTCGAGGCGCCCGGCGCGGGGCGCACCGTCACGGTGAGCAACCCGACCCGCGAGGTCTCCCGCACCCACGTCGAGGTGCGGCCCGACGGGCCGGGCGTCGTCGTCGTCGACCTCGGGTCGGCCAACGGGACGGTCGTCTCGACGCCCGGGCAGGAGCCGGTCCGGCTCGAGCCGCACGTGCCGTACGTCCTCGTGCCGGGCGCCGTCGTCGCGCTGTCCGCCGACGTCCACGCCGTCTACGAGGTCGACTGAAGGACCGAGGGCCTTCCGCCCCGACCGACGCCGGACGTACCGTCGAGGTGGCGAAGGTGAGGTGGTCGCGATGACGCGACAGGAGTCCACCGCCGTCCTCGGGCTCGCCCTGGCCGAGCTCGAGACCCGGCTGACCGACGTGACGAGCTGGCCGGCGTTCCTCGTCGGCCTCGAGGCGGTGGAGCGGGTCGGCCCCGGCCGCTACCGGTTCACCGTCACCCAGGGCGGCAGGCGCCACGAGGTGCCCATGGCGGTGACCAAGGACGCCCGCGACCACCGGTTCGTGTGGCACGCCCAGGACGGTCCCGCGTGGGACGGCGAGCTGCGGCTCGCCGCCGTCGACGCCGGCCGTACCCGCGTGCGCCTGACGACGACGGTGCAGCCGCGCGGCTTCGCGGCGACGGTCGCCGACTGGGTGAGCCACTCGACGGACGAGGCGACGATCGACCTGCAGCGCCTCGAGGCGCTCGTCGGCGGCTGACCGGCCCGACGGGGCCGCCGGCGCGAGCCACTAGTCTCGCGGCGTGAAGGTCCTCGTCATCGGCTCCGGCGCGCGCGAGCACGCCCTCGTCCGCTCCCTCGTGGCCGACCCGGCGGTCGACGCCGTCGTCGCCGCGCCCGGCAACGCCGGCATCGACACCCTCGCCCTGTGCCGCCCGGTCGACGTCGCGGACGCCGACGCGGTCGCGGCGCTCGCCGCGGACGTCGCCGCCGACCTCGTCATCGTCGGCCCCGAGGTCCCGCTCGTCGCGGGCGCGGCCGACGCCGTCCGCGCCCGCGGCATCGCGTGCTTCGGCCCGTCGGCGCAGGGCGCCCGGCTCGAGGGCAGCAAGGCGTTCGCCAAGGACGTCATGGCCGCCGCCGGCGTCCCGACGGCGATGGCCCACGTGTGCACGACCCTCGACGAGGTCGCCGCCGCGCTCGAGGCGTTCGGCGCCCCGCACGTCGTCAAGGACGACGGCCTCGCCGCCGGCAAGGGCGTCGTCGTCACCGACGACCGGGACGCCGCGCTCGCCCACGCCGCCGCGTGCCTGGAGCGCGAGGGCGGCACGGTCGTCGTCGAGGAGTACCTCGACGGCCCCGAGGTCTCGCTGTTCGTGCTGTGCGACGGGCGCACCGTCGTCCCGCTCGCGCCGGCGCAGGACTTCAAGCGTGTCGGGGACGACGACGCCGGCCCGAACACCGGGGGCATGGGCGCCTACTCGCCGCTGCCCTGGGCGCCGGCGGGCCTGGTCGCCGAGGTCGTCGAGCGGGTCGCGCAGCCGACGGTCGACGAGATGGCCCGGCGGGGCACCCCGTTCGCCGGCGTCCTCTACGTCGGCCTGGCCCTCACCTCGCGCGGGCTGCGCGTCGTCGAGTTCAACGCCCGCTTCGGCGACCCGGAGACCCAGGTCGTCCTCGCCCGCCTCGAGACCCCGCTCGCGGGCGTCCTCGCCGCGGCCGCCGCCGGCACCCTCGACACCCTGCCGACCCTGCGCTGGCGCGACGAGGCCGCGGTCACCGTCGTCGTCGCCGCGCAGGGCTATCCCGGGACGCCACGGACCGGTGACGTCGTCGGCGGTCTCGAGGAGGCCGGGTCGTCCGCCGACGCGTACGTCCTGCACGCCGGCACGGCGCGCTCGGCCGACGGCGAGGTGGTCAGCGCCGGGGGCCGGGTGCTGTCCGTCGTCGGGCTCGGACCCGACCTCGCAGCCGCCCGGGACGCCGCCTACGGCGCCGTCGCCCGGGTGGACCTGCCCGGCGCGCACCACCGCTCCGACATCGCGCTGCGCGCCGCGCGGGGGCTGGTGCGCACCGAGGGCTGACCCGGACGGGGGAGTCCGGGTCCGGGCCGGGCGTGGCGCGGCGACGGTCGCGCGGGGCATGATCGTCCGCGCGGGGGGAAGGCCGTGCAACCGTCCCGTCCCGTCGCCCCGTGGAGCACCGCATGAGACCGCTGCGGCCCGTGCGCGAGGCCGAGGCCCCCGTGGCCTTCGAGGAGTGGGCCCGCGCCCGCCAGGGGGCGCTGCGGCGGACCGCCTACCTGCTCTGCGGGGACTGGGACGGCGCGCAGGACCTGGTCCAGGAGACGCTGACCCGGCTCTACCGGGCGTGGGACCGGCTCGCGGACACCGGCAGCGTCGAGGGCTACGCGCGCCGCACGCTGACCAACGTCTTCCTCGACGGCCGGCGCCGGCGCAGCAGCACCGAGGTCGTCAGCGATGTCCTGCCCGAGCGCGCGGCCGCCGCCGGCCCGGACGTCGAGCTGCGCCTGACCCTCCTTCGGGCGCTGGCCGCGATGCCGCCGTCGCAGCGTGCGGTGCTCGTCCTGCGCTACTGGGAGGACCTGTCGACGGCGCAGGCCGCGGAGGTGCTCGGCTGCTCCGAGGGCAACGTCAAGAGCCAGGCCTCCCGCGGGCTCGTCGCGCTGCGGACCGAGCTCGCGCGGCAGGGCGTCGACCTCGTGCCGGACGCCGGCGACCTCGGGGACGACGACGGCCCGGCGGGCCCGGCCGGCGTCCCGCGACCGGCGGGCCGTCGCCGCGACCGCGACGCCGGGCCGGCCGGCGTCGTCCTCCTCGTCGCCGCGCTG
>JBQGCR010000242.1:0-4261 GCA_052038585.1 Kineosporiaceae bacterium | reverse complement strand
CGGCTCGACGCCGCGGGCCGCGGCGGCCTCGGCGAGGGACCGCACGGGCCCGTGCCGCACGACGCGGTGGTCCAGGCCGAGGGCGGCCGCGGCCGCGAGGGCCCGGGCCTCGCCCGGGGAGGGTTCGCTCACCCCTGCATTGTAGCCGCTGCGCCGGTGCGGCCGCGCGCCGGGAGCCGGCGGTCGAGGGCGAGGAGGGCGGACGCGACGGCGACCATGAGGACGGTGACGACGGCGCAGTTCAGCAGCGCCGGGCCGTAGCCGAGGTCGGCGACGTCGAGGAAGGGGTAGGGGTACCAGCCGCTGACCGCTCCGTGCGCGAGCGTGTACGCCAGCCACGCGACCGGCCAGAGCAGGGCCCGGCCGGCGACCGACCGGTCGACCCGGCCGCGCGGCCCGAAGGCGAGCCAGCCGACGACGGCGAGCAGCGGGACGGCGTAGTGGAGCATCGCGTCGGCCACGACCCACCAGCCCTCGAGGTCGTTGATGCCGCGCAGCACGGTGACGTAGACCAGGCCCGTCACGGTGATGCCCATGACGCCGCACAGCCGCGCGACCCGCCAGCCCCGCGGCTCGACGTCGCCGCGCAGCGCCAGGCGCGCCGTCGTCACGCAGACGAGCAGGTTCGACTGGATCGTGAAGAAGGAGACCAGCCGCAGCCAGCGGACGGCGAGGGGCTCGCCCTCGAGCGCCGTCGAGAGCACGAGCTGGAGCGCCAGCGCGGCCCCGCTGACGAGCGCGGTCACGGCGTGCCACGTGCGGGCCGGGAGGTCGACCATGGCCAGAAAGGTACGGAACTCGCGTCCCGGGCGCGCGCCGGACGGGCGGACCGGGCTCCGGGCGGGGACGATCGGGAGGTGAGCAGACGGGGGCGGTTCGCCCGCACGTGCCGGGACCTGTGGTCCGGCACGAGGGCGCGCCTGCACGGGCGGGACCTCGCGCTCGCCTCCGCGGCGGGGACCCTGTACGGCGCGCTCGCCGTCGTCCCGTCCCTGCTCGTCGCCGTCTCGATGGCCGGGCTCATCATCGGCCGCGACGCCGTGCGGGACTACGGGGACACCCTCGCGGCGACGATCCCGGCCGCCATGGGCGCGGACACGGGGGTCACCGCCCTCGTCGGCGCCGGGCTCGCGCTGAGCCCGCTCGGGGTCGTCTTCGCCGTCGTCATGGGCTCGGCGTACGGCGAGGGGCTCAGCCGTGCGCTCGTCCGGTTCGCGCCCGAGCCGGACCTCGACGAGCGCCCGGCGGCGCTGTGGCAGCGCGCGATGACGCTGCCGCTGCTCGGCCTCGCGCCGCTGTCGCTGTGCCTGCTCCTCGTCGCCGCGCCGTCCCTGTCGCGGGTCGCGACCGACAGCCCGGCGGGCCCGCTCACGGCGTCCTACCTCTCGCTCAACCTCGTGTGGGTGCTCACGTGGCTGCCCCTCACGTGGACGTTCCGCGTGGTCGGCCCCGGCCGCCCGCCGTGGCGGTGCGCCTTCGCCGGCGCCGTCGTCACCGGGGCCTTCGTCAGCGGCTTCCTCCAGGGCTTCCTCGTCTTCCTCGCCCTGCCCGTCGACCTCGGCCGGCCCTTCGGCGGGCTCCTGGGCGTCGGGGTCGCCTCGGCGCTGCTGCTGTGGCTCTGGGTGCTCCACGCGGTCGTCTGCGTCGGCTACGCCTTCACGTGGGCCGTCGTCGCACGACAGGGCGCACCGGGGAGGTCGCCGCGCGGTGACGGCGCCGGCACGACACCATCGGACGGTGGAGAGCACCAGAGCCGCCCGGCCGGAGCGCCCCGGGGCGCAGCAGTGGGTCCCTGAGAGCACCGACGTCGACACCCTCAAGGCCGCCGCGCCCGGCTGCCGGGGCTGCGAGCTGTGGGAGCCCGCGAGCCAGGTCGTCTTCTCCGCCGGGAACCCGCACGCGCCGGTCGTGCTCGTCGGCGAGCAGCCGGGCGACGTCGAGGACACCCGCGGCATCCCCTTCGTCGGTCCCGCCGGGAAGCTGCTCCAGGAGGCCCTCGCCGACGCCGGCGTCGAGCGCTCGCAGGTGTACGTGACCAACGCCGTCAAGCACTTCCGCTTCACCCCGCAGGGCAAGCGGCGCATCCACGCGACGCCCGAGCTCGCCCACATCGTCGCGTGCAAGCCGTGGCTCGACGCGGAGCTCGCCGCCGTCGACCCGCGCCTCGTCGTCGTCCTCGGCGCGACCGCCGGGAAGGCGTTGCTCGGCAAGGACTTCCGCGTCACGGCGCACCGCGGTCAGGTGCTGGGCGACGCCCCGCCGCACCTGGTCACCGTGCACCCGTCGTCGGTGCTGCGGGCCCGCGAGGCCCGGCAGGAGGCCTACGACGCCCTCGTCGCCGACCTGCGCCGCATCCCGGAGCTCCTCGCCGCCTGAGCGGCCCGCCGTCAGGGCGTCGGGACGACGGCGTCCTGCGGGGCGCTCTGCTCGGCGGACGGGCTGCTGCTCGGCGAGGCCGTCTCGCTCGGCGACGTCGTCGCCGTCCCGCTCGGGCTCGCGGTCTCGGTCTCGGTCGGGGACGACGTCGCCGTCCCGGTCGGGCTCACCGTCTCGCTCGGCGAGGTCGTCGCGGTGCCCGTCGGCGTCGCCGACTCGCTCGGGACGCTCGACGGCGTGACCGACGGCTCCGGCGTCGTCGCCGGCGTGGACGACCGGCCGACGATCTCGCCGACGGACGTGCCGGCGCCGCCGGAGTTCGCCGAGACGGGACGGCCGATGCCGATCTCGAAGACGGTGATCGCGACCATGGCGACGACGAACGTCGCGACGGCCATGACGACACCGGTCTTCACGGTGAGCGCGCGGCCCAGGCCGGCCCGGACGCCGTCGCGCGGGCGGGTGTCGACGTCGGGCAGCGGGGCGTCCGAGCCGTCCGGGACCGCGGTCGGCGACGTCGCCGCACCCTGCACGGGGACGACGGTCGTCCGGACGCGCTTGATCCCCTGCCGGGCGCTGTCGAGGCTGCGCGCGTACGCCGCGGCGGCGATCGTCGAGACGACGGAGCCGAGCGCGGCGCCGATGAGGGTGCCGGCCACGCCGACGCGGCCGGCGACGACGGCGGAGGTCATCGCGGCGCCGGCCCCGGCGAAGAGCTGGGCGGCGGACAGGCCGAGGACGCCGCGCTTCTCCTGCGGCGCTTCGGGCTCGGGTCGGGGGACGGTCGCGGTCGAGGGGGCAGAGGTCACGAGAGGCCGGGCTCCGGTCGGTCGTCAGCGGTCGTTCGGGCAGAGGTCTTCCACGAGGGACATCGGTGGGATGCCACGATTCGTTCCCTCCCACGCGCGACTGTGAGGGCCTTCACGCCGTTCGCGGCACCCGGCCGCGGCGCTACCGTGGGCCGATGGAGATCCTCGACGCGGGGGGCGGGCGGCGCGTCGCCCGGGAGCTCCCCCGGCCGGACCCCGTGCACGCGGCGGACGTCGACCTCGACCTCGGCCGTCCCGAGCCCGCCCCGGTCGGGCCGGCCGAGCCGGTCGCCGACGTCGACCCCGTCCCGACCCCGCCGCCCGCCGGGCCGGCGAGCGCGGGCGCGGCCTGGCGGTCCGTCGTGTCCCCGGACGCCTTCGCCGCCGCGGCGTTCGCCATGGCGGTGGCCGCGCTCTTCAGCGGCGGCCCCTCGACCGCGGTGACGACCGCCTTCCTCCTCACGACGTCGATCGACAGCCCGCAGGAGCAGTTCGACTTCCAGGGCAAGAGCCAGCTCGCGAGCGCCTTCGTCGTCCTCGCGCTCGTCGCCGTCGCGGTCGTCCGGCCCCGGCGCTTCCGGACGGCGTGGGGCCCGGTCGTCGCCGGCGGTGCCCTCGTCCTCGGGCTCGTGTCCGTCGCCATCGGCGCGTGGATGCTCTGGAAGGCCCCCGGCCTGCCGGCCTCCTACTGACGGGCTACCGACGCGCTACCGGCGCGCCTGCCGCGCCGCCCGCAGCACCCCGCCGACCGTGCGCACGTCGAGCCGGCCGTCGGCGAGCCCGAGGTCGACGAGCGCGTCGAAGACGTGCCGGTCCCGCGCCGCGGCCCGCACGCCGGCCCGCAGGAGCGCCGGGGCACGGACCACCCGGGCGCCGACGCCGACGTCCCGCAGGTGCCGTCCGTACCGGGCGGCGAGGGCCGCGCGGTAGGCGCCCCCGGCCGAGGCCGGACGGCCTGCGGCGACCGCCCGCGCCGCGCACCTCCCGGCGAGCGCGCCGGAGACGACGGCGGCGTGGATGCCCTCGCCGGTCATCGGGTTGACCAGGCCGATCGCGTCACCGGCGAGGAGCACGGC
>JBQGCR010000241.1:0-2947 GCA_052038585.1 Kineosporiaceae bacterium | reverse complement strand
GCGAGCGAGCCGGAGACGACGACGGCCACGTACTTGTAGCGGTAGACGTCGACGCCGAGCGACTCGGCCGCGTACGGGTCCTCGCCGCACGAGCGCAGCCGCAGCCCGAACGGCGTGCGCCAGAGCACGTACCAGGACAGGGCGAACAGGGCCAGGGCGATGACGGTCAGCACCGAGACGCCGGTGAACAGGCCCTCGACGATCCCGGCGACGTCGGAGAGGAGGAACCACTGCTGGTCCTCGAGGCTGTCGAGCGGCCCCTTGACGAAGGGGATCCCGACGGTCGGCAGCGAGTCGATCGGCGGGGACTGCGTCGAGCCGCCGCCCGGGGTGCCCTCGAGCAGGATCGCCGCGAGGTACTTCGTCAGGCCGAGGCCGAGGATGTTGATGGCGACGCCGGAGATGATGTGGTCGACGCCGAAGGTGATCGTCGCGACGGCGTGGAGCAGGCCGCCGAACGCCCCGAAGAGCAGCGCCGTGACGATGCCCGCCCACGGCCCGTACTGCCAGCCGATCCACCCGGCGCCGAAGGTGCCGAGGATCATCATGCCCTCGAGGCCGATGTTGACGACCCCGGCCCGCTCGGACCACAGACCGCCGAGCCCGGCCAGGGCGATCGGCACGGCGAGGCCGACCGCCGCCCCGACGGTGCCGGAGGACGTGAGGTCGTTCGCGCCGGTGAGCGTGCGGACCGCCGAGACCACGAGGAGGCCGACGACGGCGTACGCGAGCAGGCGCTGCAGCGGGACGGCGGACCGCCGCCGCGGCGGCGTGGCGCCCGGCGCGGCGTCGGGGACGCGCTCGTTCGTCAGGCTCACGCCGACACCTCCCGCCGGTCGGCGGCGGCCCGCGCCAGCTGGCGGCCCACCTCGCGCTGCAGCGCGGTGACCCGGTAGCGCCGGACCACCTCGTACGCGACGACGACGGACAGCACGATGACCGCCTGGGTGATCTGGACGATGTCCGGGGACACGTCGTTGAGGTCGAGGATCTGCGCCGAGGAGTTGAGGAACGCCCACAGCGCCGCGGCGAACGCGATGCCGACCGGGTGGTTGCGGCCGAGCAGCGCGATGGCGATGCCGGTGAACCCGATGCCCGCCGGGAAGTCCTGGCCGAAGGCCCGGTTCGTCCCGCCGAGCAGCTGCGGCAGGCCGATGAGGCCGGCGACGGCGCCGGAGAGCACCATGCTCGTGACGACCATCCGCTTGACGCTCACACCGCTGGCGACCGCCGCGGACTCGCTCATGCCCGTCGCCCGCAGGTCGAAGCCGAACCGCGTGCGGCCCAGGACGAACCAGTACGCGACGCCGACGAGCACGGCGACGACGATCAGGCCGTAGACGTGGAGCGGCGAGCCCGGCACGAGCGGCAGCCCCGGCACGGCGCCGGACTCGGGGATCTCCGGGGTGGCGATCGTGTTCGAGCCCTCGGCCTTCTCGCCGAGCCGACCCTCCTGGAGCAGGAAGGCGATGAGGAAGCCCGCGATGGCGTTGAGCATGATCGTCGCGATGACCTCGCTCACCCCGCGGTAGACCTTGAGCAGCGCGGGGATCGCCGCCCACAGCCCGCCGACGGCCATGCCGACGACGAGGATGAGCCCGACGTGCAGCGGCTGGGGCAGCGCGACGGCGCCGCCGACGGACGCGGCGGCGAGCGCGGCGATCCGGTACTGGCCGTCGACCCCGATGTTGAAGAGGTTCATCCGGAAGCCGATGGCCACGGCGACCGCCGCGAGGTAGAACGCCGTCGCCGAGTTGAGCGTCAGCGCGAGAGAGCGCGGCCGCACCCCGTACTCGACCATCGCCTGGAAGGTCGCGAGCGGCGCGGCGCCCGAGATCGCGAGGACGACGGACGTGACGACGAGCGCGAACGCGAGGGCGAGGACCGGAGCGGCGAGCGCGAGGCCGACGCGGCGCAGGAGGCTCACGCGGCCTCACCGGCCCCGGTCATCGCCGAGCCGAGCTGCTCGGGCGTGACGGTGCGCGGGTCGGCGTCGGCGACGAGCCGGCCGCGCAGGATCACCTTGAGGGTGTCGGACAGGCCGATGAGCTCGTCGAGGTCGGCGCTGACGAGCAGCACCGCCAGGCCCTCGGCCCGGGCGCGGCGCAGCAGGTCCCAGATCACCGACTGGGCACCGACGTCGACGCCGCGGGTCGGGTGCGCGGCGAGCAGCAGGCTCGGCGAGCCGCTCATCTCCCGCCCGACGATGAGCTTCTGCTGGTTGCCGCCGGACAGCGCGGAGGCGAGGACGTCGATCGACGGGGTGCGGACGTCGTACTCCTCGACGATGCGCTGGGGGTCCCGGCGCGCCCCGGCCCGGTCGCCGAGCGCCCCGCGCACGTTGGGCTCCTGCGTCTGGTGGCCGAGGATCCGGTTCTCCCACAGCGGCGCGTCGAGGAGCAGCCCGTGCCGGGTGCGGTCCTCGGGGATGTAGCCGATGCCCGCCTCGCGGCGGCGTCGGGTCGGCCAGCCGGTGATGTCGGCGCCGCCGAGCAGCACCCGGCCGGACGTCGCCGTCCGCATGCCGAGGATCGCCTCGACGAGCTCGCCCTGGCCGTTGCCCTCGACGCCGGCGATGCCGAGCACCTCGCCGCGGCGGATGGTGAAGCTGACGTCGTCGAGCAGCCTGCGGCCGTCCGGCGTCGTCAGCGTGAGGTTCTCGACGACGAGCTCGGCGACGTCGGTGACGGTCGAGTCGGCCGTCTGCGGGGACGGCAGCTCCGAGCCGACCATGAGCTCGGCGAGCCGGCGCGAGGTGACCTGGGTCGGGTCGACGGTCGCCACCGTCGTCCCCCGCCGGATCACCGTGATGTCGTCGGCGACGGAGAGCACCTCGTCGAGCTTGTGCGAGATGAAGATGATCGACAGGCCCTCGGCCTTGAGCTCGCGCAGGGCGTCGAACAGCTCGTCGACCTCCTGCGGCACGAGCACGGCGGTCGGCTCGTCG
>JBQGCR010000240.1:0-2024 GCA_052038585.1 Kineosporiaceae bacterium | reverse complement strand
CGACGTCGGCTCGGGCCCGGGCATCATCTCCTCGTTCCTCGTCTCGCGGGACGGCAAGGACGTCACGTGCGTCGACAACGACCTCGAGGCGCTCGAGGCCGCCCGCGAGGCCGGCGTCACCCGCACCGAGGTCGTCGACCTCCGCGCGGCCGACTGGTGGGCGCCGGTGGCCGGGCGCACCTACGACGTCGTCGTGCTCGCCGACGTCCTCGAGCACCTCGTCGACCCGGAGCGGGTGCTCACCGACCTGCGCGAGCAGGCGCTCGTCGACCCCGACGGCCACCTCGTGGTGAGCATCCCCAACGCCGCCCACGAGGCGATCGTCGTCGAGCTGCTCACCGGGCACTTCACGTACACCGAGACGGGCCTGCTCGACCGCACGCACCTGCGCTTCTTCACGCTCGACTCGATGACGGCGCTGCTGGAGTCCTGCGGCTGGTGGGTCGAGGAGGTCCACCGGACGACGATGCCGTTCGAGGAGACCCGCAACCGCTACCGCGCCGGCGAGGTGAGCCCGGCCCTGCGGGCGGCGCTCGACGAGCGCGGCGTCGAGGGCCGCACCTTCCAGTACGTCCTGCGCGTGCGGCCCGCCGTCGAGTCGGCCCGGCTGGCCGACCTCGCGGGTCGCGTCGACGACGCGCTCACCCAGGCGCACGACGCGACCGTCGCCCGCGACCGGGCGGTCGCCGAGGCCGCCGCGGCCGCCGAGCGCGGCGAGCGCGAGCGCCGGGCGCTCGCCGACCAGCTGGCCGCCGCCACCGCGCGCGCCGCGGGTCTCGAGCGGGAGGCCGGCGAGCTGCGCCGGGAGGCCGGTGAGCTGCGCGCCAAGCTGAAGGCGCTGCGGCAGAGCCAGACCTACCGGGCCGGCGAGGCGGTGCGCGGCCTCACCTCGCCCCTGCGCCGGGTGCGCGGCCGGGGCCGCTGAGCCGCCGGTAGGCTGGCCGGCGTGGAGATCCGTGAGCTGAGCGTCCCCGGAGCCTGGTCGCTGCACCCCCGCCAGTTCGGCGACGACCGGGGCGTCTTCCTCGAGTGGTACCGCCACGAGGCGCTCACCGAGGCCGTCGGTCACCGGCTCGACCTGCGGCAGGCCAACTGCTCGGTGTCCCGCCGCGGGACCGTGCGCGGCATCCACTACGCCGACGTCCCGCCGAGCCAGGCCAAGTACGTCACGTGCGTGCGCGGGGCCGTCGTCGACTTCGTCGTCGACATCCGGGTCGGGTCGCCGACGTTCGGCCGCTGGGAGGCCGTCCGGCTCGACGACGTCGACCGCTCGGCGGTCTACCTCAGCGAGGGGCTCGGGCACGCGTTCGTCGCCCTGTCGGACGACGCGACCGTCGTCTACCTGTGCAGCGAGGTCTACAACCCCACGGCCGAGCACGGCATCACGCCGCTGGACCCCACCGTGGGCCTCGACCTGCGCCTCGAGGGCGTCACGCCGCTGCTGTCCCCCAAGGACGAGCAGGCCCCGACCCTCGAGCAGGCCGCGGCCGCCGGGGCCCTGCCGACGTGGGAGGCGTGCCAGGCCTGGGCGCGCAGCCTGCGCGAGGCCGCGGCCGGCTGACGCCGGCACCCCCGCGCCCCGGACGGGGCTCAATCGCGAGGGCCGGTCTGCCGACACCTGCCCCATGGCCGATGCCCCGCACGCGTCCGCACCCGCCCGCCGCCGGGTCCTGACGGCGGTCCGCACCGCCGCCGTCGCGGCGGCCCTCGCCCTCGCCGGCGGGGCCGGCTCCACCGCCACCGCACCGGCCGGCGCCGCGGCCGGCCAGGTCACGACCGTCGGCCCGAGCACGGCCCTGACCCCGATCCTGCAGAACCTGCGCGCCGGTGACACGCTGCGCCTGCTCCCGGGGACCTACGACGTCGGGTACCTGCGGCCGTACGTCGTGCACCCAGGCACCGCCCTGTCGCCGGTGACGATCACCGCGGCGGACCCGGCCCGCCGCCCGCTCCTGCGCGGCTACGTCCGGCTCGTCAACGCCGACCACTGGCACCTCGACGCCCTGCGGATCCAGGGCACCCAG
>JBQGCR010000239.1:0-2038 GCA_052038585.1 Kineosporiaceae bacterium | reverse complement strand
GAGGAGCTCGACGCCGAGCAGCTCGAGATCCGCAAGTCCATGCTCGAGACCGACGGCGTGCGGCACATGGCGCTGCGCCGCCTGCTCCAGCGCGACTTCTCGGCCCGCTCGCTCGCCTCGTTCGAGACGTTCCTGCGCGGGATCACCGCGAGCACGCTCGACGCGGCGCTGCCCAAGGGCGAGTTCGACTTCGTCAAGGAGGTCTCCGCCGACTTCCCGATCCGGGTGCTCGCCCGCCTGCTCGGCGTGCCGGACGAGGACACCGGGCAGCTCATCGCCTGGGGCAACCGGATGGTCGGCAACACCGACCCCGACGAGGCCGACGTGCTGCTCGACTCCCCCGAGAGCGAGCAGTACCGGCTCCTGCCCTTCCGGTCCCCCGCGGCCCTGGAGGTGTTCGCCTACGGCGACGAGCTCGCCCGCCGGCGGCGCGGCGGCGACGGGGACGACCTCGTCTCCAAGCTCGTCAACCGGGTCCCGTCCGACGGGGTCCCGCTGTCCGAGCGCGACTTCCACAACTACTTCCTCCTGCTCGTCGTCGCGGGCAACGAGACGACGCGACACACGATCACCCACTCGATGAAGGCGCTCATCGAGCACCCGGAGCAGATGGCCGTGCTCCAGGAGCGCCCCGAGCTCATCCCGCACGCCGTCGAGGAGTTCCTCCGCTGGGCCTCGCCGGTGTACCACTTCCGGCGCACCGCGACCCGCGACGTCGAGCTCCACGGCAAGACCGTCAAGGCCGGCGACAAGGTCGTCGTCTGGTTCGCCTCGGGCAACCGGGACGACGCCGTCTTCGACGAGCCGTACCGCTTCGACGTCCAGCGCGAGGACGTCCGCGAGCACATGGCGTTCGGCAAGGGCGGCCCGCACCTGTGCCTGGGCAACCAGCTGGCGCGCATGGAGATCCGGATCATGTTCGAGGAGCTGCTCTCCCGGGTCTCGACCGTCGAGGCGCTCGGCCCGGCCCGGCGGGTGCGGTCCAACTTCGTCCACGGGATCAAGGACTTCCCCGTGCGGGTGACCACCCGCTGATGCGCGCCCTCGTCGTCGAGCACGACCCGTACACGGACCCCGCGCTCGTCGGGGAGGCGCTCGAGGCGCGCGGGGTCGACGTCGTCCGCCGGCTCGTCGTGCCGGAGGACCGGTTCGACTCCCCCGGCGTCGAGCACGCGTTCCCCGACCCCACGCAGTACGACCTCGTCGTGCCGATGGGCGCGCCGTGGTCCGTCGACGACCACGCGACGATCGGCCCGTGGGTGCTGCCGGAGCTCGCCATGCTCCGGCAGGCCCACGAAGCCGGCGTCCCCGTCCTCGGGATCTGCTTCGGCGGCCAGGCGATGTCCGTCGCGCTCGGCGGCGGGGTGACCAGGGCCCCGCGGTGGGAGCTCGGCTGGTGCGACGTGGAGTCCACCGACCCGGCGCTCGTCCCGGACGGGCCGTGGTTCCAGTTCCACAAGGACGCGATGGTCGTGCCCGACGGGGCGGACGTCGTCGCGAGCAGCCCGGTCTGCCCGCAGGCGTGGACCCTCGGCCGCACCCTCGCCGTGCAGTTCCACCCCGAGGTGACGCTGCCGGTCCTCGACATGTGGCTCGACCACGGCGGCGACCACCCGTTGCGGGAGAACGGGTTCGACGTCGAGGAGGTCCGCCGCGCGACGAAGGACGCCGAGCCTGCGGCCCGGGCGCGGACTGACGCGCTCGTCGGGGCGTTCCTCGACCGGGTGGCGCGGGCGTAGCTTCCGGACGCGGACCGTCCGGTAGCGGGACTAGCGTCGTCAGGGACCGCACTGCCTGCCGAAAGGTGCACCGCCGTGGACGTCCTGCTCGTCGCCGGCCTCTGGCTCGACGCCTCCGCCTGGGACCCGGTCCTGCCCGGGATCACCGCCCGTGGCCACCGGCCGGTGCCGGTCGCCCTCCCCGGGCAGGGCGACGGCGACGTCTCCGCGACCTTCGACGACCAGCGGGCCGCGGTGCTCGCCGCCGTCGACGCCGCGTCGGGGCCGTGCCTCGTCGTCGGGCACTCCGCCGCCTGCAC
>JBQGCR010000238.1:0-1622 GCA_052038585.1 Kineosporiaceae bacterium | reverse complement strand
GTCCCCGCCCGGCAGCGGGAACGCCGCGACGCCGACCGTCGCGAGACCCCCGAGCGCGAGCACCCACCGCCCGGCCCGGGCGGCGCTGCGCAGGCCGGCGGCCGTCGCGAGGTGGCACAGCCCGGTGCCGGCCAGGGCGGTCGTCATGACCCACCGGTGGTCGGCGTCCCGCGCCGCCAGCGCGCTGATCGTGCCCGACACCTGGTCGAACCCGTTGCACTGCAGCGCCGCCGCGACCGTCCAGCCGCCGACGAGCAGCACGGGGGCGAGCGCGGTCGACACCCGCACCCACGCCGCGTCGGACGGCACCTCAGCGGGCGGCAGCGGCGGTCTCCTCGAGCCAGGTCTCGCTGACGGGCGACCCGGGGAACCGGGCGAGACGCCGCAGCGGGATGGCCCGGAACATCGGTCCGGCCTCGGGGTGGTCGAGCATCGCGCCCTGCCCGGACCCCGCGAGCGCCTCGCGGAGCACCGGTCCGAGGGTCGGGTGGTCGAGCCAGGCCTGGGCGGTGGAGTCGGCGTCGACCGGCAGGACGACGGGCTCGGCGGCGAGGTCGACCGTCGCGGTCAGGCGCAGGTCGCGCGACGACGCGCCGACCGCCACGGTGAACGAGCCCGGCTCGACGACCCAGCGCCGCAGGAGCGGGTGCCAGAAGGAGAAGGCCCGGGCGTCGAGGTCGAGCTCCACCCGTGCCGACGCCCCCGCGTCGAGCGCCACCTTGGAGAAGCCCTTGAGCTCGCGCTCGGGCCGGAACAGGCTCGCGTCGTCGTCGTGGACGTAGACCTGCACGACCTCCTTGCCCGCCCGCGACCCGGCGTTCGTCAGCGTGACCGCTACGCGCACAGCCGGTTCGGCGCCGTCGGCGAGCACGGTGACGTCGAGGTCGGACCAGTCGAACGTCGTGTAGGACAGGCCGTGGCCGAACGGGTAGGCGACGTCGAGGGCGTGCGCGTCGTACCAGCGGTAGCCGATGAGCAGCCCCTCGCCGTACCGGACGGTGTCGCCGTCCCCGGGGAAGTTGCCCAGGGCCGGGTTGTCCGCCAGCGAGAGCGGCATCGTCTCGGCGAGCCGGCCGGAGGGGTTGACGGCACCGAGGAGGACGTCGGCGACGGCGCCGCCGCCCGCCTGCCCGAGCAGCCAGGACTCGACGAGCGCGTCGGCGTGGTGCCGCCACGGCGCGACCTCGACGACCGAGCCGTTGGTCAGGACGACGACGACCTTCCCGCCGCCCGCGTGCACGGCACCGGCGACGGCCTCGAGCACGGCGACCTGCTGCGGCGGCAGCGACAGGTGCGCGCGGTCGTAGCCCTCGGACTCGTACGCGTCGTGCAGCCCGAGGAAGAGCACGGCCACCTCGGCGCCGCGCGCCGCCTCGACGGCCGTCGCGCGCAGCGCGGCGGCCTCGTCGTCGCCCGTCCCGTCGGTCAGGGTGAAGCCGGGGGCGAAGCGCACCTCGCGGCCCGTGATCGCCTCCCGCAGCGCGGAGAGCGCGTCGTCGAGCCGGGTCGGCGTGACCTGCGAGCTGCCGCCCCCGCCGAAGCGCGGCGTCCGGGCGAACTCGCCGACGACGGCCACGGCGCCGCCGGCGGCCGGGTCGAGCGGGAGCACCCCGTCGTTCTCG
>JBQGCR010000237.1:0-2384 GCA_052038585.1 Kineosporiaceae bacterium | reverse complement strand
GCCGGTGCCGACCAGCTGTCGGGAGGCACCGCGCGCGACGTCCTCGAGGGCGGCGACGGCGCGGACACGCTCAACGGGTACGACGGAGCGGACCGGCTGCTCGGAGGTGCGGGCGACGACCAGGTCGGCGACACCGCCGTCGGCGCACCCCCCGGCTCGGCGGCGCCCGGCGAGGACGAGCAGCTCCTCGACGGCGGTGCCGGGCGCGACCGCCTCAGCGGGGTCCACCTCGGTCTCCCCGCGCCCGGCCGCTTCGACACGACGTACCGCGACGTGGTCGGGACCCTGGACCTGGCGGCGGGGACGCTCGTCGCGACGGCCGACGCGCCCCGCCAGGGCCCGAGCTCCTTCCGCGTCGCGGTGCGCGGGTTCGAGGACCTCGAGGCCTCACCGGGCCGCTGGACCGTCCTCGGCACCGACGGTCCCAACCAGGTCCTCGCCGGCGAGGAGGACCCGATCGTCGTCCGCGCCCGCGGTGGCGACGACGACCTCGCCGGCTCCTTCCGCGACGACCTCCTCGACGGCGGCCCGGGCACCGACCGCGCGAACGGCTACGTCGGCGAGGACACCTACGTCAGCATCGAGAAGCGCCCCCGCTGACCCCCTCCCTCCCCCCCGGCCGGCCCTCCGATTTCGTTCAAAAGAACGTTCAGAACCAGGTTCCCCGGGTGTGTCGGGGGTTCTGAGCGTTCTTTTGAACGGAATAGGACGGCTCAGCGGGGGACGCGGACGAGCAGGCGACCCGGCAGGCACTCGCAGAGCAGCTCGGTCCCGGCGCCGACGGCGTCGCCGTCGATCTGGCGCGGGGTGTCGTGGGCGGCCTTGATCACGACCTTGCGGCCGGTCATCCGGTTGACCGTCTCGTCGACCTTCTTGCGGCGTCCGACGATGCGCACGACGACGCGCAGCCAGGACAGGAACCGGGCCGGGTTGACGAGCACCACGTCGATGCGGCCGTCGTCGATCGTCGCGTCGGGCAGCAGCGGCAGACCCGCCTGGAGGAAGCCGACGTTGCCGACCACGATCGTGCGCGCCCGGTGCTTGGTGAACGGTCCGTCGTCGATCGAGATCTCCACCCGGATCGCGGGGAACATCAGGTTGCGCAGCCCCGAGACGACGTAGGACAGCCACCCGACCTTCGCCTTGATCTGGTCGTTCGCCCCCTCCATGATCGCGGCGTCGAAGCCCATGCCGGTCATCACCAGGAAGTGCTGGTCGTCCTCCAGGCCGTCGCCCGCCACCTTGACGATGTCGATCGCGCGGTCCTGGCCGTTGAGCGCCACCTCGACGGCGGCGTTGAGGTAGAGCGGCAGCGCGAGGTTGCGCGCCAGGAGGTTGCCGGTGCCGGCCGGGACGACGCCCACGGGGATGCCGGTGCCGGCCAGCTCGGCGCACACCGTCCGCACCGTCCCGTCGCCACCGCAGACGACGACCAGCTCGGCGTCGCCGATCGCCGCCGCGTGCGCCATCGAGCGGCCCGGGTCCTCGACGGTGGTCTCGAACCACACCGGCTCGGCCCACCCGAGCTCCTCGGCGCGCTTGTCCACGAGCGCGCGGAAGGCGACCGGGTCCTCGACCTTGATCGGGTTGAGGATCACGGCGAGCCGGCGCGTCCCCGGCACGGCGCTCGGCATCGGCTCGACGGTGGCCGGGCGCGGCGTCGGGTCGGCGTACGCGGCGGCGAGCAGCACCACGAGCGCCCCGAGGGCGTAGCCGCCCACCACGTCGGAGGTGTGGTGCACCCCGAGCAGGAGCCGGTCGAGGCCGACGACGAGGGCGAACATGACGGCGGCAGCGGCGACCATCCGCCGCTGGCTGCGTCGGCGCACGAAGAGGGTGGCGATGACGAGGCTCGCCCCGGCCGCGCAGGCCGCCGCCGAGGCGTGTCCCGAGGGCCAGGCACCGTCCTGGAGGGAGCCGAGCGCGTAGTCGGGACGCTCGCGTCCGACCAGCGACTTCAGGGCGAACGTCGTGACCCAGGTCGCGGTCATGACGAGCACGAGCCACGCGGCGGGACGCCGGAAGCCACGCACCGTGAGCAGCACCCCGACGGCGATGGCGACGATGTTGAGAACGACGGGTCGCGTCACCGCCGCCACGACGTGGGCGGCGTCCTCGAGGCCGGGGTGGTCGGCGGTGAGCTGCGCGAGCGGCTCCCCGATCCAGCGGTCGAGCTCCAGCAGGGCCGGCGCCTCGACCAGGACCAGGACCAGCAGCACCAGGAGGACGACGGCGCAGCCGGCGGCGGCCAGCTGCAGGCGGCGCCGGACCTCGGCTCCGAACGACATGCGACTCCTGACGGGCGGGGGATGCGGGTGACGTGAGGCTGCGGGCGCAACCCACCGCCCGGGGACATCGGTACCCCGTCAGTATCGCCGCTGCAC
>JBQGCR010000236.1:0-3332 GCA_052038585.1 Kineosporiaceae bacterium | reverse complement strand
GCAGGCAGTCCCGTCGACTCCGCAGGCAGTCCGGCCGACTCCGCAGGCAGTCCGGCCGGCTCCGCGCCGCCCGACCGGACCCGCCGGCCCGGCGCGGCGCGTCGGCGCCAAGGAGTCCGGTGTGCCGGACGGCCCACGCGTCCCCGGCGAGGAGCACGACGGACAGCGCGCCGAGCGCCTCGGCGGTCACGGGCAGCCGCCGGGCGAGCCGGGCCGAGGTGCCGAGGACCGCGCCGGTGAGCGCAGCGACGACGGCCGAGCGGGCGCCGAGCCCGAGCACGTCCCAGCTGCGGACGAGGAAGACGAGCGAGGCGACAGCCAGCAGCAGGGCGCCGAGGCCGACGAGCAGCGCCTGGACGGAGGGTCCGTTCCGGCGGCGCTGAGTCGGCCGGACTGCCTGCGGAGTCGGCCGGACTGCCTGCGGAGTCGACGGGACTGCCTGCGGAGTCGACGGGACTGCCTGCGGAGTCGACGGGATCTGGGCGGGAGTCGGGGGGATCTGGACGGGAGTCGGCGGGAGGGGGGTGCGCGGGAGGGCGGCGACGGCGCGGGAGCGCTGGTCGGCGAGGCGGGCGATCGAGGTGCCGAGGTCCCAGACCTGGCGCGCCTGCGGGCCGGTGAGGTCGGCGCGGCAGGCGGTGCAGTGCGGGCCGGTCAGGCCGGCGCCGCAGGCGGGGCAGCGGCGGGGGTCGAGGAGGACCGCGAGGTCGAGAAGGGTGCTGGGGAGGACGGGCCGCTCGGACATGCGGCCAGCCTCGCCGCGGCCGGGCCGCGGCGGCCTGCGGGCGGGTGCTCAACCTGCGCCGCGCGGGCCTGGGTAGCGCTACCCGGGTCCCCGGCCCGCCCGGCGCAGGGCTCGAGCGTCGGGCGGGCCGGGCGGCCCCTCCCGCCAGAGCGGCCGGCCTCGGCGTGACGGGCACGCACTCGGCAGCGGCAGTGGATCATCGGCGCGGGCCCGTTGGCAACTCGCCGTGACACGCCCCGTGACGAGAGCGCGACGTGACGCGTGAAAGCGGGTCAGACCGTCAGTCGAGCGTGATGAGCTTGCTGTTCGGCCCGGCCCGCGCGACGAGCAGCGGCTGGAGCGCGCCGAAGCCGCGGACGAGCCGGCGCCGCTGCGGCACGAGCACGAGGTCCGCGCTGCGGCCGAGGGCCGCCCCGGTGTCGGGGTCGGTGACGACGGTCCCCGGCTGCGCGAGCGAGGTGAGCCGGCTCGCGAGGTTGACGGTCACGCCGTAGACGTCGCCGAGGCTGCGCAGCACCGGGCCGTGGGCGATCCCGATCCGCACGTCGGGGACGACGTCGTCCACCGCCATCTGCTCCGACAGCGACAGGGCGATGACGGCGCCCGCCGCCGGGTCGTCGGCGGTGAAGAGCACCTCGTCGCCGACGGTCTTGACGACCCGTCCCCCGCCGCCGTTGACGACGTCGGACGCGAGCCCCTCGAAGCGCTGCACGAGGATGCCCAGCTCGCGCTGGTCGAGCCGCTGCGACAGGCGCGTGTAGGACACGAGGTCGGCGAAGCCGACGGTGAGCTCGGCGCTCACCGGGTCCTCCGGCGTCCCCCGGTCCGTCGAGACCCGGGAGACGGCGGCGGCGAGCTGGCGGCGCCAGGCGTAGACGAGCAGCTCCTCCATGTACGGGGCGAGGGTGCCGAGGAGCTCGATCGTCGCCTCGGGCGTCGCGCCGTCGGGGCCCTTCTCCCGCACGAGGAACTCGGTGAGCGCCTCGGTCTGCCACGACACGAGCCGGTCCGTCGTCTGCCCGAGCGCGCGGGCGAGCGCGATGACCGTGTCCTCGTCGAGCAGCCCGCTGCGGACCGCGCCGACCGCCCGGGCGAGGCTGTCCCGGTCGACGTCGGTGAACGCGGTGTCCTCGTCGGTGACGACGGGGAAGCCGAGCGCCCGCCACAGCTTGCGCGCCGACAGCAGCGAGACCCCGACGGAGCGGGCCACCTCGCGCCGGCGCAGGTAGCGGGTGCCGCCGCGCAGCCGGCGCTCGAGGTCGCGCGCGGGCGTGTGCGTCTGCAGCTCCGGCGGGAGCGGCTCCATCGACGGCGCGGAGGGGTCGACGTCCTCGATCATCGGTCGTCCACGAGCTCGAGCGGCTCCTCGTCGTCCGGGTGCAGGTCCTCGGCGTCGTCGCCGTCCCCATCATCCCCGATCCGGTCGTCGCCGACCGCCGCGTCGACGAGCTCGCCGAGCACCGCCGCGACCCGGACCACGCCGGGCACGCCGAGGAGCACGAGCGGGGCGGACCCCTCGGGGACGACGACGAGCCGCCCGCTGCCGAGCACCCGGTCGGCGCCCGCCCGGGTGAAGGAGACGTCGGCGACCCGGTGCAGCGGCACGTCCCGGCCGCGCCGGGACAGGACGCCACGGCGCAGCAGGACCCGCTCGGTCGTCACCGCGTAGACGGTGTGCCACCACACGAGGAACGGCCAGAGGACGTACCGGAAGCCGGTCCAGCCGGCCGCCGCGGCGAGCACGGCGAGGAGCCACGGCCGCCGCGGGCCGTCCGGGAGGAGCGCGAGCGCCGCGCCGACGAGCGGGGAGAGCA
The DNA here is from genome assembly GCA_052038585.1 of Kineosporiaceae bacterium. Classification (GTDB taxonomy): domain Bacteria; phylum Actinomycetota; class Actinomycetes; order Actinomycetales; family Kineosporiaceae; genus JBQGCR01. Next base: position 773 of record JBQGCR010000236.1, on the reverse strand, counting down.
CGAGCAGGACGAGCGCGGGGCGGGCGAGCACGCGGGCGTGCGGGCGCACCCGGAGGACCACGCGCTCGCCGTCCCCCAGCTCGCGCCGGGGCAGACCCATGCCGTCATTGTCACCCGCTCACCCCGGCCGGACGTGGACGACGTCCCCCGCGGCGAGCGCCGTCGTCGTCCCGCCCGCGTCGCGGACGAGGAGGCGGCCGTCGTCGTCGACGCCGTCGGCGAGGCCCTCGACCGCCCGGCCGTCCGGCAGGTCGACCCGGACGTCGAGCCCGATCGTCGAGCAGGCCTCCCGGTAGCCGGCGCCGAGGCCGCTCGCCCGCGGGTCGCCACCGGCCTCCTCGAACGCCCTCCACCGCACCGCGAGCGCGCGCAGGTAGGCCCGCACGACCGTGTCGCGGTCGGTCGTCGCCGAGCCGGCGAGGGCGAGCGAGGTCGCCGTCGGGACCGGCAGCTCCTCGGCGGTCAGCGTGGTGTTGAGACCGGTGCCGACGACGACGGCCGGCGTCGGGTCCGGCACGCCCTCGGCGAGGATGCCGGCGACCTTGCCGACCTCGCCGGGCCGAACCGGCAGCGGCACGAGGACGTCGTTGGGCCACTTGAGCACCGCGGGCAGGCCGCACGTGCGGGTCAGCGCGTCGACGACGGCGAGGCCCGTGAGCAGCGGGACCCAGCCCCAGCGGCGCGCCGGCGCCTGCGGGCGGAGCAGGACGCTCACGGCGACCGACGCCCGCGGCGGGGCGGTCCACGTGCGGGCGAGCCGGCCGCGGCCGGCG
>JBQGCR010000235.1:0-2345 GCA_052038585.1 Kineosporiaceae bacterium | reverse complement strand
AACTACGACGGTGGCTGGGCCGAGTACGGCAGCCTCGTCGACGCCCCGGTCGAGCGCTGAGGGCGCCGGGCGGCGCCCCCGCGGGCCGGTCAGTCCAGCGGCACGTGCCAGGCCAGGACGGTGCCGCCGCCCTCGCGCCCGCCCGCCGAGCACTCCCCGCCGTGGCGTCGCGCCCGCTCGGTGAGGTTGTCCAGCCCGCTGCGCCGGGCGGAGTCCGCGGCGAGCCCCCGGCCGTCGTCGGCCACCTGGACGCTGACCGCCGCCGTGCTCACCGCGACGCGCACCTGCACGTGCGCCGGCCGGGCGTGCCGGGCGGCGTTCGACAGGCCCTCGCGGACGACGGCGACGACGTCGTCGGCGATCTCGGGCGGGACGATGACGTCCGCGTCCCCGTCGGCCTCGACGACGAGCTCCGGCTCGAAGCCCAGCGCCGAGCGCGAGCGGGTCGCCTCGCCGTGGATCCGGTCGAGCAGCCCCGTGACCTCGTCGGGGTCGCGCAGCGCGCGGATCGTCGTGCGGATCTGCCGGACGACCCGGTCGAGGGACTCCAGGGACGTGTCGATCTGCGCCCCGACCTCCGGCGCCGTCGACGACCGCACGCGCGACAGGCGCATCCCCATCGCGAAGAGCTCCTGGACGACGAGGTCGTGCAGGTCGCGGGCGATCCGCTGGCGCTCCTCGAGGAGCTCGGCGTCCTCGGCGCGGCGCCGCGCCTGCGACAGCTGCAGCGCCAGCGCCGCCTGGCCGGCGAAGGTGTGCGCCATCCGCAGGTCGTCCGGGGTGAAGTGCGGGGCGTCCTTGCCGCGCACGAGCAGGAGCACGCCCATCGTCTCCTCGCCGGCGACGAGCGGGGCGTAGAGCGCCGGGCCGTAGCGCCGGAACGCGTCCACGAGCAGCGAGGGCTCGCTCGCGAGGTCGGTCACGAGCAGGCCCTCGCCGGACTCGATGACGCGCGCGGCCCGGCCGCCGGGGGGCATGACCGTGCCGACGAGGTCGCCGGCGTCGTCGCCGTCGGCGACCTCGAGCACCCACGTGTCCTGCCAGCCCTCGAGGACGAGCCCAGCGACGGCGGCCTCGCCGACCTCGCGGGCCCGGCGGGCCACGAGGTCGAGCGCGTCCTCCTCGTCGGCGCCGGAGAGCATCGTCGTCACGACCTCGTGCGCCGCGGACATCCACCGCTCGCGCAGCCGGGCCGCCTCGTAGAGCTGGGCGTTGTCGACGGCGACCGCCGCGGCCGCGGCGAGGGCGACGACGACGTCCTCGTCCTCGGCCGTGAAGCCCGACGGCTTGTCCGCGAGGTAGAGGTTGCCGATGACCCGCTCGCCGATGCCGACCGGCACGCCGAGGAAGCTGCGCATCGGCGGGTGGTTCGGCGGGAAGCCGACCGACGCCGGGTGGGCCGACAGGTCCTGGACGCGCACGGCACGCCCGACGCGGGTGATGTGGCCGAGGACGCCGTGCCCCTCGGGGAGCCTGCCGATGAGCCGGGCGACCCGCGGGTCCATGCCGGTGTGGACGAAGGCGCGGTGCAGCCCGTCCTCGCCGAGGACGCCGAGCGCCGCGTAGGGGGCGGACGTCAGGTCGGCCGCCGCCCGGACGATCCGGCGCAGCGTCGGCTCGAGCTCGAGGCCGTCGGCGACGGCGACGACGGCGTCGAGCAGCCGGCGGTCGACCGCCCCGTGCACGCCCGGCGACGCCGCGCCGAGCCCCGGCGGCGTGAGCTCGCTCATCGGCCCTCCCCGTCCCGCGCTCCGGGACGGCGCCTCAACCCCGTCCCGCCTCCTCGAGCGCGGCGTCCGCGGTGGTGTCCACGGCCGCGCCCGCTTCGAGGGTGCCACACCCCTCCGCGCGCCAGGCGTCGGCGTACGCGGGGACCGTCCGCAGCAGGTCCACGTGGCGGCCGCGGGCGGTGACCGCACCGTCGTCGACGACGAGCACCTCGTCCGCGGCGGCGAGCGGGGTGACCCGGTGGGTGACGACGACGACGGCCGGGGCGTCCGGTCCGCCGCCGCCCGGTCCGCCGCCGTGGAGCACGTCCGCGAGCAGGCCGTCGGCCGTGGCGGCGTCGAGGTGCTCGCCGGGCTCGTCGAGCAGCAGCACGCGCGCCCCGACGAGCAGCGCCCGGGCGAGGAGCAGCCGGCGGCGCTCGCCGCCGGAGACGTCCGCACCGCCGGCCCCGAGCAGCGTGTCGAGCCCGTCGGGCAGCCCGGCGAGCCAGGCGGTGAGGCCGGCCCGGTCGACCGCCGCGGCGATCTCGGCGTCCGTCGCGTCACCGCGGGCGACGCGCAGGTTCTCCCGGACCGTCGTGGCGAAGACGTGCGCGTCCTCGGCGGTGAAGGAGACGG
>JBQGCR010000234.1:0-3228 GCA_052038585.1 Kineosporiaceae bacterium | reverse complement strand
GATTCCTACGGGCCGCCCGCGACGCCGGCCGCGATCGTCAACGACCTCGGCGCCTGGTACGCCTCGGTCGAGAAGATCCGCGGGATCGCCACCGAGAGCGACGCGACCGTCGTCTTCGGGCACGACGTCGCGCAGATGCAGGCCCTGCGCAAGGCGCCCGAGGGCTTCTACGCATGAGTGCGGGACTGGAGGCGGGGCGGGAGACCGTCTTCACCTACGGCGCACCGAGCCTGAAGTTCGGCGCCGGCGCGGCCGACGAGATCGGCTTCGACCTCGCGGTACTCGGCGCGCGGCGCGTCCTCGTCGTCACCGACCCGGGGGTCGCCGCGACCGGCTCGCCGCAGCGGGTGGCCGAGGCCATGGCCGCGTACGGCATCGAGGCGCACGTCTGGGACGGCGTCCACGTCGAGCCGACCGACGTCAGCCTCCAGGCCGCCGTCGACCACGGGCGCTCGACCGGACCGTGGGACGCCTTCGTCGCCGTCGGCGGCGGCTCGTCCATCGACACCGCGAAGGCCGTCAACCTCCTGACGACGAACCCCGGCGAGCTCATGGACTACATCAACGTGCCGGTCGGCCAGGGCCGGGCGCCGAGCGAGCCGCTGCGCCCGCTCGTCGCGGTGCCGACGACGACGGGCACGGGCTCGGAGAGCACGACGATCTGCGTGCTCGACGTCCTCGCGCTCAAGGTGAAGACCGGGATCAGCCACGCGCGGCTGCGACCCACGCTCGCCGTCGTCGACCCGCTCCTCACCCGCACGCAGCCGGCGCAGGTCACGGCGAGCAGCGGCATGGACATCCTCTGCCACGCGCTCGAGAGCTACACGGCCAAGCCGTACACGGCCTTCGACCGCAAGACGGCCGAGCAGCGGGTGCCGTACTGCGGCGCGAACCCGGTGGCGGACATGTGGTCGGAGAAGGCGCTCACGTTGCTGGCCAGGAGCTTCCGCACCGCGGTCCGCGACGGGGACGACCTCGACGCCCGGCTCGACCTCGCGATGGCCGCGACCTTCGCCGGGATGGGCTTCGGCAACGCCGGGGTGCACCTCCCGCACGCGAACGCCTACCCGATCGCGGGACGGGTCAAGGAGTTCCGTCCCGAGGGGTACCCGCAGGAGGAGCCGATGGTGCCGCACGGCATGTCGGTCTCGCTGACCGCCCCCGAGGCGTTCCGATTCACGTTCTCCGCGGCACCGGAGCGGCACCTGCGCGCGGCGGAGCTGCTCGCGCCCGGGACCGAGCGGTCCGACGACCCGGCCGAGACGCTGCCGTCGGTGCTCGTCGACCTCATGCGGGACATCGGGATCCCCAACGGGATCGGCGGGGTCGGCTACGACGAGGGCGACGTCGACGCCCTCACCGAGGGCACGATGAAGCAGCAGCGGCTCCTCGCGACGGCGCCGCGGACCGTGACCGAGGACGACGTCGCCGGGGTCTTCCGGCGCAGTCTCGAGCTGTGGTGAGAGGGGACCGGACGTGCCGATCTACGACCTGACCTGCCCGGGCGGGCACCGGACCGAGGTGGTCCAGTCCTTCACCGCCGCCCTGCCGGACTGCCCGGCGTGCGGGGCGGCCACGCGGAAGGTGCCGTCCCGCTTCGGGATCGGCGGCGCGGCCGCGCTGCCGCCGGCGCACGACCGGATGCCGCAGACGTGGCGCGGGACGTACGGCGGGGACGCCGAGTACGTGACGCACCTGCGCCGCACCGCCGAGGAGCGGACCCGGCTCGAGGAGCGCCATCCCGAGCTGGCGGGCGACCGGCGGCCCGTCGTGGCCCACGAGGGCCGGTACGAGGCCGCGCCGCTGCGCGCCGGCGACCCGGTGGTGCAGCCGGGCTCGTGAACGGTCCGACCGCCACGGCGTCCTTCGCGGACCACCTCTCCCGCCGGCTGCGCGGGGAGGTGGACGCGTCCGCGCGCCGGCGAGCCGAGTACTCGACCGACGCCTCGAACTACCGCGTCGTCCCGGCCGACGTCGCGTTCCCGCGGGACGTCGACGACGTCCTCACCGCGCTCGACGTCGCCCGCACCGAGGGCGTGCCGGTCACGGCACGCGGGGCCGGGACGTCGATCGCCGGCAACGCCGTCGGTCCCGGCCTCGTGCTCGACCTGTCCCGGCACGTGAACCGGGTGCTCGACGTCGACGCCGACGCCCGCTCCGCGCGCGTCGAACCGGGGGCGGTGCTCGACGCGCTCCAGGCGCGGGCCCGCCCGCACGGGCTGCGGTTCGGGCCCGACCCGAGCACGCACGCCCGGTGCACGGTCGGCGGGATGATCGGCAACAACGCCTGCGGCGCGCACGCCGTCGCGTGGGGCCGGACGGCGGACAACGTCCTCGCCCTCGACGTCGTCGACGGGACGGGCCGCCGCTTCACCGCCGCCCGCGGCCTCGACCCGGTGCCGGGCCTGTCCGCGCTCGTCGGCGGGGACCTCGCGACGATCCGCACCGAGCTCGGCCGGTTCCGCCGGCAGGTCTCGGGCTACTCGCTCGAGCACCTCCTGCCCGAGCACGGCGGCGACCTCGCGAAGGCGCTCGTCGGCACCGAGGGCACGTGCGTCACGGTGCTCGGGGCGACGGTGCGGCTCGTCGAGGCCCCGGCGCACACGGCGCTCGCGGTGCTCGGGTACCCCGACGTGCCGGCGAGCGCGGACGCCGTCCCGGCGATCCTCCCGCTCGGTCCGCTCGCGGTCGAGGCGCTCGACGCCCGGATCGTCGACGTCGTCCGGCGGCACAAGGGCGCGGTCCCCGACCTGCCCCGGGGGGCGGCCTGGCTGCTCGTCGAGACCGGCGGCGCCACGCCGGCCGAGGCGGAGGCCGCCGCGAGAGCCGTTGCGGCGCAGGGTGACCCGCTCGACAGCGCCGTCGTCACCGGCGCCCGGAAGGTCGCGCTGTGGCGGATCCGGGAGGACGGCGCGGGCCTGGCGAGCCGGACGGCGGACGGCGAACCGGCCTGGCCCGGCTGGGAGGACGCCGCCGTCCCGCCCGAGCGGCTCGGGGCGTACCTGCGCGAGTTCGAGGCGCTGCTCGTCGAGCACCGGCTCAGCGGGCTGTCCTACGGGCACTTCGGGGACGGCTGCGTCCACGTGCGGCTCGACCTGCCGCTGCGCGAGGCCCCGCAGCGGCTGCGGCCCTTCCTCGTCGACGCCGCGCACCTCGTCGCCCGGCACGGCGGGTCGCTCTCGGGCGAGCACGGGGACGGCCGGGCGCGGTCCGACCTGCTGCCGATCA
>JBQGCR010000233.1:0-3972 GCA_052038585.1 Kineosporiaceae bacterium | reverse complement strand
GCGACGCAGGCCGGGCCGTCCCACGGCTCCATGAACATCGAGTGGAACTCGTAGAACGCGCGCCGGGCGGGGTCCATCTCGGCGTGGTTCTCCCACGCCTCGGGGATCATCATGAGGACGCTGTGCGGCAGGGACCGGCCGCCGAGGTGGAGCAGCTCGAGCACCTCGTCGAACGAGGCCGAGTCGCTCGCGCCCTCGGAGCAGATCGGGAAGAGCCGGTCCAGGTCGCCGGGGATGAGCTCGGAGACGAGCTGGCTCTCCCGCGCGCGCATCCAGTTCCGGTTGCCCTTGACCGTGTTGATCTCGCCGTTGTGGGCGATGAGCCGGAACGGGTGGGCGAGCGGCCACGACGGAAAGGTGTTCGTCGAGAAGCGGGAGTGGACGATCGCGAGCTCGGTCGCGAAGCGCCGGTCGGACAGGTCGGGGAAGAACGGCTCGAGCTGGCCGGTCGTGAGCATCCCCTTGTACGCCAGCGTCCGCGAGGACAGCGACGGGAAGTAGACGCCGGCCTCGTGCTCGGCGCGCTTGCGCAGGCAGAAGGCCATCCGCTCCAGCGCCATGCCGACGACGCGGCCGCGCGCGCTGGAGACGAAGACCTGGGCGAAGCGGGGCTGGCACGCGCGGGCGCTCGCGCCGACGAGGCCGGCCGTCGTCGGCACGTCGCGCCAGCCGAGCACCGTGAGGCCCTCCTCGCCGGCGATCCGCTCGATGAGGGCGCGGGCCGCGGCCTCCTGCTCGTCGTCGTCCGGGAGGAAGGCGGTGCCGACGGCGTACGAGCCGGCCGGCGGCAGGGTGAAGGGCACGACGTCGCGCAGGAAGGCGTCCGGGACCTGCGTGAGGATGCCGGCGCCGTCGCCGGTGTCGACCTCGGCGCCGACGGCGCCGCGGTGCTCCAGGTTGCGCAGGGCCGTCAGGGCGGCGTCCACGATGTCGTGGCCCGGCTCGCCGCGCATCGTGGCCACGAAGGCCACGCCGCAGGCGTCGTGCTCGTGCCGGCCGTCGTAGAGGCCGGTGGGGTCCGGGGCGCTGGAGAAGCGGCGGAACGGCGAGAGCATGGGGCGCACCTCGTCATCGATCGGTTCGACAGGGAGGGCGCACCACCTGCGTGCGGGGTGTCCGCGACGCGCGGTGAGGCGCATCGGCGCGCCCGTGGCGGGACTGGTCGGATCACCACGGGCAGTGCCGGTCCGCGTGGGACGCCGATGGCCCGCGTGGTGTGTGACGCCACTGTAACCGCACAGTGGCATCTCTCGGAACATGGGACCACAGGTCCGCATGTCGAGACGCCGTGACCATGGTCCGGACGGCGGTCAGTCCGCCTGCGGTCGCTCCCCCGCGCCGAGCGGTCCCTCGGCGGCCACCGGCTCGCCCGCCGCCGGCGGGGTCCGCTCGAGGACGGTCTCCCGGCCGGGACGCAGCCGTCCGGACACCATCAGGTAGACCGTGCCGCCGGCGATCGCGACGAGGCAGGTCCAGATGTTGAGCCGCAGCCCGAGGACCAGGTTCGCCTCGTCGATGCGCAGCGCCTCGATCCACAGCCGGCCCAGGGAGTAGGCGACGACGTAGAGCGCGAAGACCCGGCCGTGCCCCATCCGGAAGCGGCGGTCGGCCCAGACGAGGAGGACGGCGACGCCGAGGCACCACAGGCTCTCGTAGAGGAACGTCGGGTGGAAGTAGCCCTTGACGACCGGCTCGCCGTTCTCGACCACCGCCTCGCCGCCGGCCCACTCGTAGACCCGCAGCCGCCACGGCAGGTCCGTCGGGCCGCCGTACAGCTCGTTGTTGAACCAGTTGCCCCAGCGGCCGACCGCCTGGGCCAGGACGATCGCCGGCGCGAGGGCGTCCGCCATGGGCGGCAGGAGCAGGCCGTGCCGGCGGCAGCCCCACCAGGCGCCGACCCCGCCGAGGACGACGGCGCCCCAGATCCCCAGGCCGCCCTCCCAGACGAAGAACGCGCGCCACGGGTCGCGGCCCTCGGCGAAGTAGAGCTCCGGGGAGGTGAGGACGTGGTAGACGCGCCCGCCGACGATGCCGGCGATGACGGCGGGGAAGGCGATGTCGTAGACGCCGGCCTCGCGCCCGCCCCGGGCCCTCCAGCGCCGCTCGCCGTACCAGACGGCGAGGAAGATCCCGGCGACGATGACGAGCGCGTAGGCGCGCAGCGGCAGCGGGCCGAGGTGCCAGACCCCCTGCGTCGGGCTGGGCAGGGCGGCCAGGACCGTGGCGGGGGCGCTCACCGGAGGGTGCCCCGGGCTCAGGCCGGCGTGGCGGCGTGGACGCCGTCGACGAGCTCGGCCGCGAGGTCGCGCAGGGCCGCCAGGCCCGAGGCCCGGTCGCGGGCCTCGGCGAGGCGCCGGACGAAGGCCGAGCCGACGATGACGCCGTCGGCGAAGGACGCGACCTGCGCGGCCTGGGCGCCCGTCGAGACGCCGAGCCCGACGCAGACCGGCAGGTCCGTCACGGCGCGGGTGCGCCGGACGAGCACCTCGGCGGCGTCGCCGACGCTCGACCGCACGCCGGTCACGCCCATCGTCGAGGCGGCGTAGACGAAGCCGCGGCACGCGGCGGCGGTGGCCGCCAGCCGCGCGTCGGTGCTGCTCGGGGCGACGAGGAAGACCCGGTCGAGGTCGTGCTTCTCGGCCGCGGCGAGCCACTCGGCGCCCTCGTCGGGGATGAGGTCCGGCGTGATGTGCCCGGCGCCGCCGGCGTCGGCGAGGTCGGCGGCGACGCGCGCGACGCCGTACCGGTCGACGACGTTCCAGTACGTCATGACGAGGCCGGGCGCGCCCGCCGCGGCGACCTCGCCGGCGGCGGTGATCGCGTCGCGCGGGCGGGCGCCGGCGCGCAGCGCCGCCTCGACGGCGTGCTGGATGACCGGGCCGTCCATGAGCGGGTCGGAGTACGGGACACCGACCTCGACGACGTCGACCCCCTCCTCGACGAGCGCGGTCATCGCCTCGATCGACGTGGCGACGTCGGGGTAGCCGACGGGCAGGTAGCCGACGAGGGCGGCACGGCCGTGGGCCCGGGCGCCGGCGAGCGCCCCGGCGACGCTCACGCGCCCTCCCCCTCGCCGCGCTCGCGCTGCGCCTCCTCGTCGGCGTGGGCGACCCGCTCGACCTCGGAGGCGACGATGTCGACGTTGTCGACGAGGTCGAACCAGCGCGCGGCGGTGTCGACGTCCTTGTCGCCGCGGCCGGAGAGGTTGACCAGGACGATGCCGTCCGGCCCGAGCCGGCGGCCCTCCTCGAGCGCGCCCGCGAGGGCGTGCGCCGTCTCGATCGCCGGGATGATGCCCTCGGTGCGGCACAGGAGCCGGAAGGCCTCCATGGCCTGCGCGTCGGTCACCGGACGGTACGTGGCGCGGCCGATCTCGTGCAGCCAGGCGTGCTCCGGGCCGACGCCCGGGTAGTCGAGGCCGGCCGAGATGGAGTGGCTCTCGACGGTCTGGCCGTCCTCGTCCTGGAGGACGAAGGTGCGGTTGCCGTGGAGCACCCCGGGCAGCCCGCCGGTGATCGACGAGGCGTGCTTGCCGGTCTCGACGCCGTCCCCGCCGGCCTCGAGGCCGACGAGCGCGACCCCCGGGTCGTCGAGGAAGGCGTGGAAGATGCCGATGGCGTTCGAGCCGCCGCCGACGCAGGCGACGACGGCGTCGGGCAGCCGGCCGGTCAGCTCGAGGACCTGCGCGCGGGCCTCCTCGCCGATGACCTGGTGGAACCGGCGCACCATGGTCGGGAAGGGGTGCGGGCCGGCGACCGTGCCGAGCAGGTAGTGCGTGCGGTCGACGTTGGTCACCCAGTCCCGCATCGCCTCGTTGATCGCGTCCTTGAGCGTGCGCGAGCCGGAGGTCACGGGGACCACCTCGGCGCCGAGCAGGCGCATCCGGGCGACGTTGAGGGCCTGCCGCCGGGTGTCCTCCTCGCCCATGTAGACGACGCACTCGAGGCCGAGGAGCGCGGCGGCCGTGGCGCT
>JBQGCR010000232.1:0-3558 GCA_052038585.1 Kineosporiaceae bacterium | reverse complement strand
GGTCACCTCGGCGAGGGAGTCGGCGAGGTCGCCCTCGCTCGCCCGGTCCAGCGCGGGCTCCGTCGGCTCGACGGGGGCCTCGGGGTCGACGTCGGAGGCGACCTCGTCGCGGTCCTGCTCGGCGACGTCGGCGGGGTCGGCCTCGACCACGCGGTCCGTCGGGGTCGGCTCGCTCATGGTGGTCTCCAGGGGGTCGGCGGGCACCGCCCGGGAACGACGGCGCCCCTCCACCCAAGCAGGTGGAGGGGCGCCGCGCGAGGGCGCAGGGTCAGGCCGTGCGACGGCCCCGCAGGCGGGCCGTGACGCCGCGCACCGCCTGCTTGGCGGCGCCGGCGGCGAGGTCGCGCGCGGAGGTGTCGTTGGGCAGCGAGAGCTGGAAGACCTTCTTCCACGCCGAGAACACCTGCTGCGGCAGCGTGCCGGTCGTGTACGACAGGCCGTACCGCCGGCAGACGTCGCGGATCTGCGGCGCGATCTCGGCGTACCGGTTGCTCGGCATGTCCGGGTACAGGTGGTGCTCGATCTGGTGCGAGAGGTTGCCGGTCATGACGTGCATGGCCTTGCTGCCCGTGATGTTCGCCGAGCCGATCATCTGGCGCAGGTACCACTCGCCGCGCGTCTCGCCGTCGATCGACTCCTTCGCGAAGGTCTCGACACCCTCGGGGAAGTGGCCGCACATGATGACCGAGTTGGTCCACAGGTTGCGGACGAGGTTCGCGACGAAGTTCGCCGCGAGGGTGTTCTTCGCCGACGGCCCGGACAGCAGCGGGTGGACGACGTAGTCCTTCGTCACCTGGCGCCGGATCTTGCCGAGCACCTTGCGGGCGTCGGCCTTGAACTCCGGGTCGTCGAGCGTGCCCTGCTGGACGCGCTTGCCGAGCTCGAGGTCGTAGGCGGCGATGCCGTACTCGAAGAAGCACGCGTTGAGGAACGCCCACAGCGGCTGGCCGAGGTGCATCGGCATCCACCGCTGGTCCTCGTCGACGCGCATGATGCCGTAGCCGAGGTCGTTGTCGCGGCCGAGGACGTTGGTGAACGTGTGGTGGAGCTCGTTGTGGCTGTGCTTCCACATGTCGGCGGGCGCGACGTTGTCCCACTCCCAGGCGGTGGAGTGGATCCGCGGGTCGCGCATCCAGTCCCACTGCCCGTGCATGACGTTGTGGCCGATCTCCATGTTCTCGAGGATCTTCGCGACCGACAGGCCGACGGTGCCGACGACCCACGCGCCGCGGTTGCGCGAGAACAGCAGGACGACGCGGCTGCCCGTCTCGAGCAGGCGCTGGGTCTTGATGACCTTGCGGATGTAGGCCGCGTCCCGCTCGCCGCGGGAGTCGAAGACCTGCTTGCGCAGGGCGTCGAGCTCGCGCGCGAGCTCCTCGACCTGCTCGGCGGTGAGGTGGGCCGTGGGGTCCGGCTTGCCCGAGCGCTTCGGCACGTGGCGGCGCTCGGTGGTGACGCCGTTGACCCGGCTGCTCAGGCCCTTGACGGTCGCGGGCGCGGCGTAGGTGGGCGCGTCGGTGGTGGCAGTCATGCGGTGGGACTCCTCGGTGGTGGAGGGAGTGGTTCAGAGGTCGATCTCGCACGGCCCGGCGGCCGCGGAGACGCAGGTCTGGATCTTCGCCGGGGTGTCCGGCTCGGCGGTCGTCAGCTCTCCGGTGCGCAGGTCGCGCACGGCGCCGTCGCGCAGGGTGCTCACGCAGCCGAAGCAGATGCCCATGCGGCACCCGGACGGCATGAGCACGCCGGCGTCCTCGCCGGCGTCGAGCAGGGTCTGGGCGCCCTCGGCCTCGACCGCGGTCCCGGTGCGGGTGAACGTCACGGTGCCGCCCTCGCCGGTCGCGACGACGCGCGGCCGGAACCGCTCGGTGCGCAGCCGGTCCGCGAGACCCGCGGCGGCCCAGTGGGCCTCGAGGTCGTCGAGCATCGCCGTCGGCCCGCAGGCCCACGTCGTGCGGGACCGCCAGTCGGGCACGAGCTCGTCGAGGTCGGCCGGGGCGACCATCCCGTCGGCGTCCGTGTGCCGCTCGACGAGCCGGATGCGGCCCTCGGCGGCCCACGACCGCAGCGTGTCGGCGAAGATCACGTCGTCCTTCGTCGGCGCCGAGTGGAGGACGACGACGTCGTCGAGCTCGTCGAGGTGGCTGCGCAGCATCCCCATGACGGGGGTGACGCCGGAGCCGGCGGTGACGAAGAGCGTCGGGCCGCGGTGCGCGCCGAGGACGAACTCCCCGGTGGCCTGGTCGAGGTGGACGAGGGTGCCGGGGCGCAGCCGGCGGACGACGTGGTTGCTCACGACGCCGTCCGGGATCGCCTTGACGGTCACGGCGATCGTGCCGCCGTCGCCCGGGGGGCAGGTGAGCGAGTACGCACGCCACTGGCGCACGCCGTCCACGTCGAGCCCGATCCGGATGTACTGGCCGGGCACGTGCCCGCGCCAGGAGCGGCCGGGGCGGATGTGCACGGTGACGGCGTCGTCGGTCTCGCGGGTCACGGCGACGACGCGGCCCTTGAGGTCCGCGCCGGAGCGCAGCGGGGCGACGTGGTCGAGGTAGTCGGCGGGCAGGAGGGGGGTGGCCAGCGCGTGGCCGAGGCGCCCGACGGCGCGGGCGGCGGCTGCGAGGACGGGGGTGGCGCCGGGGGCGCGGCCCGTCGTCGTCGAAGTCGTCATTACGCAACCGTACCTTACGGCGGCGTAGGTTACTAGACCGTAGCCCTGCGTGCGACGGTCGTCACGCTCGGGCCGTGCGTATCCTCGCGCTCGTGGCACCCAGCGCGGACCCGGGCCGGCCGGGCGACGACGGCTCGCTCGAGGGCGTCATCGCGCTGCGCGTGCGCGAGCTGCGCCAGGGGCAGGGCGTGACGCTCGCCGAGCTCGCCCGGCGCACCGGCATGAGCAAGGCGATGCTGTCCAAGATCGAGAACGCGCAGACCTCGTGCAGCCTCTCGACGCTCGCCCGGCTGGCCGAGGCGCTCGCGGTCCCGGTGACGTCCCTGTTCCGCGGCGTCGACGCCGAGCGCGAGGCGGTGTTCACCCCGGCCGGGCACGGGGCCCGCATCGTGCGGCGCGGCAGCAACGTCGGTCACCTCTACCAGGTGCTCGGGACCCTGCGCGGGGAGCACAAGCGGCTCGAGCCCCTGCTCGTCACCCTGACCGAGGCGAGCGAGGTCTTCCCGCTCTTCCAGCACCCGGGCACCGAGTTCCTGTACGTGCTCGAGGGCCGCATGGTCTACGGCCACGGCGAGGCCCGCTACGAGATGGGCCCGGGGGACTGCCTCGTCCTCGACGGCGAGGGCCCGCACGGGCCGGTGGAGCTCCTCGAGCTGCCGATCCGGTTCCTCTCGGTCACCGGCTACGGGCACCTCGCCTGACCGCAACGCCGACGACATTGCGGCGTAACGCTGGCGCTGTTCACTGATGGGTGACTAAGGTTCCCGCCAGTTAACGCCGCAGGAGGTCCCGGTGTCGATCGCCCCCGCACGTCCCGACGCCCCGCCGCAGGTGGTCGGCCTGCCCGCGCAGGCCGTGCCGGAGGGCGCCGACCTCGCCGCCCGGGCCCG
>JBQGCR010000231.1:0-1755 GCA_052038585.1 Kineosporiaceae bacterium | reverse complement strand
CTCGCGCCCGCCGCGGCGCTGCTCCTGCTCGCCGTCCGGGCGCTGTCGCCGGCCCTCCAGACCCGGGACGTGACGGCGCCGGCGACCTGCCTCGCCCTCGCGGGCCTCGCCGTCGCGGCCGCGCTCACCGCCGTCGTCGTCGGCCGCGGGGACCCGTGGGCGGACCGGCGGACCGCCGCCGAGACGGGCGTCGGCGCCGTCACCGCCGCCGCGGTCCTCGTCGGCGCGGCCGGTGGCGCGCACCGCCTCTGGCTCGTCCTGGTCCTCGCCGCGGCGACCTGCGCGGTGCTGTCCGTCGGCAGGGAGGGCTCGGCCCTGCTCTGGGCGGCGGGCGGGCTCGCGACCGCCGGCGTGTGGCTGCGGATGCACCTGGCCGGGGTCGACGTCGTCGAGGTCTACACCGTCCCGGTCGCGGTGCTGCTCACCGCCCTCGGCGTCCGGGTCCTGCGCCGCCGGCCGGACGTCGGCTCGTGGCCGGCGCTCGGGCCGGCGCTCGTCCTCGGTCTCGGGCCGTCGCTCGCCCTGGAGCTCGCAGACGGCACGACGGGCCGGGCCGTGGCGCTGCTCGTCGCCGCGGCGGCCGTCGTCGAGGCGGGCGTCGTCACCCGGCTGCGGGCGCCGGTCGTCGGCGGTGCCGTCGTCCTCGCCGTGCACGTCCTGCACCTGGCGGGCCCGACGCTGCTCGGCTGGTACGCGGCCCAGGAGCGCTGGGTCACCCTGGGGCTCGCCGGTGCGGTGCTCCTCGCGCTCGGTGCGCGCTACGAGCAGCGGGTCGCCGACCTGCGCAGCGCCCGGACGGCGCTGGGTGCCCTGCGCTGACCCGGGGCGGTCCGCGGCGGGTCAGTCGATCCAGGCCGGCTGGTCGGCGGCGACGGCTCGCCCGCTCGCGGCGACGAGCGTCGTCAGCCACAGCTGCGAGGCGAGCTGGGCGGTGTGCTCCTCGCGGCCCGCGTAGACGTACTCCTGCGGCGCGACGTAGGTGCGACCGTCCTGGGACCGGGCGAGCAGCGCCCGCTGGCCCTCGAGGTGCGCGGACGCGGCCCGGCGCGCCAGGTCGGTCCCCGCGGCGTCGAGGCCGAGGAAGCTCGCGGCCTGGGTGTCGACGAGCGCGTACGGCAGCATCTGCCCTGTGCCCCAGTCGATCCCCTGCGGGTAGTAGATCTCCGAGCCGGCCGTGTAGATCGTGCCCCCGGGTGCCGCGAACGGCGGGGCCGCGAAGGTCACGGTGGACAGGGCCGTCCAGACCGGCGCGAGCAGGCGGGTGAGCGCCTGCGGGTACGGCTGTCCCGCAAGGGTGTCCAGGAGGACGCCGTCGAGGTTCTGGTAGAGGTTCGTCGTGTAGTCCGGCGCCACCCGGTCGTGGTTGACGACCGTCCCGTCGGCCTCGACGTTGGACCCGCCGAGCCAGGCCGAGAGGGGGGCGCCGGCCACCTCCGTCGTCGACGTGACGTCGGACGGGCGCGCCCAGGCGGCCAGGCTGAGCCGCGCCAGAGCGTTGTCCCACACCGGACGCTGCGGGTGGGCGGGCAGCAGGACCCGGGCGACCTGGATCGGCAGGGCGTCCCAGGCGAGCTCCTCGGCGCGGGTGTCGCCGGGCGTGAGGAGCACGCCGGCGGCGTCCCGGTAGTACGTCACGGGCACGGTCGAGGCCCAGCGGGCCTCGCTCTCCACCATCCGGACGGTCGCGTCGCGGACGTCCTGCGGCAGCCAGGGCCAGGCGAGGTACGCGGCGCGGCCGGCGATCCCGCCCCACAG
>JBQGCR010000230.1:0-2833 GCA_052038585.1 Kineosporiaceae bacterium | reverse complement strand
AGCCCTTGCGCCCTCGGGTCGGGCAGCGGTCCGCCGCGATCGGGCGGGGCGGGACGTGCGCGGCGTCGACGAGGACGACCTCGGTCGTCGCGTTGCCGACGTCGACGCCGGCGACGATCACGGGCCCGCGACCCTCATCCGAGCAGCCCCCGGCGGGCGTAGACGGCGGCGGCCTCGCGGACGAGCGCGGCGTTGCGCGGTGCCCCGGAGGCCTCGAGCCCGGCCGCGGCCGCCTCGAGCTCGGCGGCCGTCGCCCGGCGCGGCCGCAGGAGCTCGTAGAGCGCCATGACCTGCTCGTCCGGCAGCGGGACGAGCTCGGCCGCCCGCTCGAAGTTCTCCGCGAGCTGGGGGTTGCCGTGGGCGCGGGCCACCCCGGCCTGACGTCGCAGGGTGTCCGCGGTGATCCGGAAGTCGGCCATCGTCACCGCGCCCGCCCGCACCGCGTCGAGCCGCTCCTCGGGCGTCATGCCGGCGCCCCCGCTGCGAGGTCCGTGCCGAGGTCGACCGCCAGCTCGAGCGGGGGTCCGGTGCGGCTGCACGCCCGCTCGATGGCGACGAGGGAGACCACCCGCATGTGGTACCTCGCCTCGATCGCCTCGTCGCTGTAGGGGTTCCGGGCCGGCACCGGGGTCGCGCCGAGCGCGTGCCGGGCCGCGTTGGCCCCGAGCAGCCGGTAGAGCGGCGCGTCGATGCTCGGGGCGACGCTGTAGAGCTCGAGGTTGGCCAGGGCCGTGAGGTCGTGCCGGTGGATCAGCGCGGTCCCCTTGGCCTGCAGCCCGATGCCGATCCCGGACCCGGCCAGCCGTGCGGCGGTCAGCCCGATGAGCCCGACGTCGACGGTGTCGGTGACCCGCACGAAGCGCGCCGTGCAGCCCTCCTCCTCCAGCCCTGCCGCGAGCTCGCGCAGGACGTCGAGGACCCCCAGGCCGGACAGCGTCGTCCACAGGTCCACCCCGAAGGCCGGCGAGACGCCGACGACGACCTCGCGGGGGTCGCTCCCGCGCCGGGCCGGCCCGGTCTCGACGAGGGCGCCGGGGACGGCGCCGGCCGCCTGGTCCGCCCGCAGGTCGGCGACCGAGCGCTGCTGCCGGACGGCGTCGATCTGGCTGCGGCGCAACGGGTCCGGCTCGTACCCCGTGCCGGGCCCGGCGTAGTCGTTGGGGTCCGTGACGGCCGAGAGCACCTCGAGGTCCGGGGTGAAGATCGCCGACGTCTGGAGGTAGTCGCCCGCCACCCGGGCGGCGAGCAGGTCGAGCAGCCGGCCGGCCTCCTCCTCGAAGCCGGTCTCGTCGAGGGCGGCCGCGACGTCGACCATCGTCAGCCCGGTCTCGTGGATGACCCGGGACGCGGTGAGCGGGGCCATCGGGTCCGCGGCCGGCACGTCCTTGGACCCGGCGGCGTCGACCGCCTGGGCGGCCCACTCGTCGTCGAGGTCGGCGAGGCCGAGGTGGCGGTAGACCGCCGCCGTCGCCTCGACCGCGCGCCGGCGCAGCGCCTCGACGTCGTCGGGGTCGGCCGTCGTCAGGCCGCCGTCGACGCCCCAGTCCCGCTGGACGACGAGGAAGTCGTCGACGTCCTCGGCGTTCCACTGGCTCGGGCCGAACATGTTGTCGTAGCGCTGGACCGAGCCGAACCCCGAGCACACGAAGTCGGAGCCGGCCAGGAAGATCGGCAGGCTGCGCGAGGTGCGCCGGACGTGGCTCTCGCTCATGAGGGCGTCGTTGCCCGTGCACGCCTCGAGCCCGCGGGCCATGACCATGAGGTTCTCGGCCATGAGCGAGCGCACCCCGCGGGGGACCGCGCCGGCGACCGCGGCGGAGTCGATCCCGCCGTTCTGCACGCCCTGCGCGCCGATCGCCCGGGCGAGCGCGACGCAGCGCGCCTCGAGGGAGAACATCGACCGGCCCTCGGCGCCGCCCATGAGCGCCTCGGCGCCGCCGCCGGAGGTCACGCGCATCTTGATCCCGCGCGAGGCGTAGGCGCTCGTGAGGAACGCCTTGCTCCACGGGGTGTCGTCGCCGTCGACGAAGACCTGCTCGGTGCCGTAGAGCGAGACGGTCTCCGCGTAGGAGACCAGGCCCCGCATCCCGAGCCCGAGCTCGGTCGCCTCCTCGACGGAGCACTGGACGAGCACGCCGGGGGAGCCGACGGCCGCGCCGACCGACACCGCGACGGCGTTGGACGCCGCGTCGCCGAGCACCGGCACCGTCGTCTCGATCTCCCGGAAGCCCAGGGCCGCAGCGGTGGCCGCGTCGGCGGCGAGCAGGAGCGGGTCGTCCATCCGGTTCGTCACGTGGGCCTGGTTGGCCGGCGTGCGGCGGGCTCGCATCTTCGTCATCGCCAGGCCGAGCTCGGCCGGGCGCAGCAGGGCGAGGACGGCGGCGAGCTTGGCCGGCGTCATCCCCGCCGTGAGCCGCAGCACCTCCCGGCGCGGGACGGCGGGGTCGACGAGCATCCGGGCGGCGTCGACGTCGGGTAGCGCCATCGCCTCGGCGGCCACCGACAGGTCGAGCCCGTGCGCCGCGACGAACGCGTCGAGCATGTCGAAGTCCCCGGCGCGGCGGCCGTCGAGCTCGACGACGGCGCCGTCGGTGACGACGAGCGAGGGCTGCGGGTCGGCGGGGGAGTCGTAGGCGACCAGCCCCAGCGCGGGGTCCTCGACGGCGAAGCCGTCGAGGTTGACGAGCTGGGCGGGCGTCATCCCCGCCGTGAGCCGCAGGACCTCCCGGCGCGGGACGCCGGGGTCGACGAGCATCCGGGCGGCGTCGACGTCGGGCAGCGCCATCGCCTCGGCGGCCACCGACAGGTCGAGCCCGTGCGCCGCGACGAACGC